>JAWXAW010000196.1:0-13473 GCA_034439675.1 Saprospiraceae bacterium
CATTCCATTCCGGCTGCTGTTGCCGCTGCTTGCAGGCTTTTAAGTTGGATATGTAGCAAGGAGGTGAATCATATCTGGCAGATATGTAATAAAACATTGTATAGTTCCATCTAAATCAGATATTTATAACATATCTGCGGACGCCAGGACTTTCTTGGTAAATTCTTTTTAGATGTAGGAGCGGCTTTTTATATGTAAACCCTTCGGGAACAGACCAGCCAGATTGCAAAACATTTGATTTATCAGCTAAATACCCTATATTTGCACCGCGAATCATTGACAGAGGGAACAGAAGTTCCCTCTTTTTATTGTATGTCACAGAACACAGCAGCCCAACATCTGGAATCATTGATCCGGTCCGCCTTTGAAGAAGGGCGATGCTGGGAGTACTACATTGTTGATCTTGTAGTCGCTCCAAACCACCACATTGGCGTGTTTATCGATGGCGATGAAGGGGTCAGCCTGGATACCTGCACACAGATCAGCAGGATACTGGAGTCGATCCTGGATGGAGGTATCTACGAACTGGAGGTTTCTTCTCCAGGCGTGAGCCGCCCACTGAAGTTTCTGAGACAATACCTTAAACACGTTGGTAGGACGCTAAAGATCAAACTGATCACCTACGAACAAATTGAAGCAGTCCTGACATCCATCGGAACTGATTCGATCCAGGTAGAGATCAAACCTCAGGACAAGAAAAGTCTTCCTGAGGCACGCGAGATTCCTTTTGAAGAGATTAAGGAGGCGTATGTGACAGTACAATTCGGCAAGAAATAGCGAGGGGCAAGGAGCAAGGGGCAGGGAGGAGAGTGATGCTTCGAAAACGCTCAGCAACCGGGGAAAATGAAAAGTGAAGGTGAAGGTGAAAATTAATTCGGGAAGAAATGAAAAAGTTCGTTTCGATTGCACTCAATGAACGGACAAGTATGAAGCCAGGCATGAAGTAAATTAAATCAAGCAGTAGGCAATATGGCAATTGATAGTTGTAATCATGACTCCCCAGGGTTTGCATGCCAAAGGATGCGTTTAGCTTAACACAGGCGCTGCACTGAGCGGGCGGACAAGAAAGAGTAAAAGGAAGTCGAAGTGGGCGGGGGCGAAATGACTAGCAGGAACAATAGCAAATAAGCATATAAGCTTTATAAGCCATAAGCAACTAATAAACCTATCAACTAATAAACCTATCAACTAATAAACCTATCAACTAATAAACCTATCACTTATAAACCTATCAACTAATCAACTAATCAAATGATTTTAAACCATAGGAGATCATGAATCTAATTGAATCATTTTCTGAATTTAAAGCCGGAAAAAATATTGACCGCCCAACCATGGTACGGGTGATGGAAGATGTATTCCGCACGCTGATCAAAAAGAAATACGGCTCTGATGAGCATTTTGATATCATCGTAAATACCAATGGTGACCTTCAGCTCTGGCGCGTTCGTAAGATCGTCCCGGATGGTGAGGTGATGGATGAGGCAGGACAAGTATCCCTTTCTGAAGCGAAGAGCATTGATGTCAGTTACGAATTAGAGGAGGATTGCTACGAGGAGCTTACACTGGAGGATTTTGGCCGTAGGGCGATCATGGCAGCACGTCAGACACTTGTTTCCAGGATCATGGAGCTGGAGAAAGATGAAGTCTTCCAACGCTATAAGGACAGGGAAGGTGAAATCATCCTGGGTGAAGTACAGCAGATTCTGAAGCGTGAGATTCTGATTCTGGATGATGCGACCAACAACGAACTTTTATTACCTCGTACGGAGATGATCCGCGGTGATTATTTCAAAAAAGGTGATATGGTCAGAGCAATCATCAAGCGCGTGGAAATGAAAAACAACAACCCGGTCATCATCATCTCCAGGACTGATAATTTGTTCCTGGCTAAACTGATGGAACAGGAAGTGCCTGAAGTTGAAGATGGATTGATCACGATCAAGAAGATTGTTCGTCTGCCGGGTGAACGTGCGAAAGTAGCGGTTGAATCCTATGACGACCGAATTGATCCCGTAGGTGCCTGCGTAGGTATGAAAGGATCACGTATTCATGGCATCGTCCGTGAGCTGAGAAATGAAAATATTGACATTGTCAATTATACCAATAACCTCACCCTGTTCATCCAGCGGGCATTGACGCCTGCGAAAGTGTCCAGCATTGAAATCAATACAGAAACCAAGCGCGCAAGCGTCTATCTGAAACCTGACCAGGTATCCTTGGCGATTGGTAAAGGTGGCTCTAATATAAAGTTGGCCAGCTGGCTGACCGAGTATGAAATCGATGTATTCCGTGATAGTGCAGATGCTGAATTGGAAGATGTGGATCTGGATGAATTTGCAGATGAGCTCGAGCCATGGATCATCGATGAACTGAAAGGTATCGGTTGTGACACGGCCAGAAGTGTACTGGCACTCAACAAAGAGGAGCTGGTCAGACGTACTGATCTGGAAGAAGAGACGGTCGATGAAATTTTACGGATATTTACAGCCGAATTTGACGAAAGCTGATTTGAATCTCTCCGGGGCCAATCTCCAGTGTGGGATTTAGTCGGAGGAGGCGTGTTTGAACCTAACGACCCAATATGTCGCAAAGACTTGTTAAAGTAGCAAAAGAATTAAACGTCGGTACGGACAGTATCGTGGAATACCTTTCCAAGAAGGGCTTTGTTGTAGAGGCCAAGCCGACGAGCATGATTTCTGATGAAATGCACAACCTGCTTCTTCAGGAATTCAGCGGTAACATTGCCATCAAGGAACAAGCTGACAGTATGGTGATAGGTACTAGACCAGCAGTAAAACCTGCTGAAGTCTTAGCACCTGTTGTTCCCGAACCTCCAAAGAAGGAAACGCCTCCGATTGTACCACCACCACCAAAATCAACTGTGAAGAAAGCTGAAGTGGAGGAACAGGACAAGCCTAAAGTCAAAGTTGTCGGTAAAATCGATCTCACGCCCAAGGTTCCTGAAGCCAAAACAATCGTCGAAGAGAAGCCGGTAGTTGAAGTACCTGAAAAAGCAATTGAAGCCCCTTCGGCCGTTCCTGTTTCTGAAGAAAAGGAAGTAGATGAATTGGTCAGAGCAGAAGCACCACAGTTACAGGGACTGAAGATCATGGGCAAAATAGATACCCAGAAATTTGATACCGCTAAGAATAAAAAAGTAGAGAAAGAAAAGGAGAAAGAGAAGGAAAAGGCAGCAGCGAAGGCTAAGAAGGATAAAGAATCCAAGCCACTCGCTTCTTCCGATACCAGTACTTCACAGAAGCGAAAAAGGAAACGTAAAAAACTTTCTTCAGATACTCCTTATGCGGGTGGCGGAGATGGAAGGCCGAGACCTGCTACCGCCGGTACAGGTGGTACAGCTGGGACTGCCGGTACAGCCGGTGTTGCACGTAAAGCACCAAGTCGTTTTGGTCGTGATGAACTCAAAGAAGTTTCCAAAAAGGAGATCGATGATCAGATCAGAGCTACCATGGCCCGTTTGTCCGGAGGGAAGAGCAAGCGTCAGAAAATCAGAAGAGAATCAAGGAAGGATAAAGTCGATCGCCAAGAATTATTAACGGCTGCCGAGACAGAAACCAAATTACAACTCACCGAGTTTGTATCGGTTTCAGAACTCGCCAGCATCATGAACATACCGGTGACGGATGTGATCATGACCTGTATGAACCTCGGCGTCATCGTTTCTATCAACCAAAGGCTTGACGCAGAAATTATTGAGCTTGTAGCCGGAGAATTCGGCTATGAGGTAGAGTTTATTTCTGCTGAAGATCAGGTGCTGTTTGAAGAAGAAGAAGAAGATAACCCAGAGGATCTCCAACCACGTCCACCTGTGGTAGCCGTCATGGGTCACGTCGATCACGGTAAAACATCGCTCCTCGACTTTATCCGGAGTGCCAATGTAGTCAGTGGTGAAGCAGGGGGTATTACCCAGCACATCGGTGCCTATGAAATGGAAGTCAAACCCGGCAAGTCTATCACCTTCCTGGATACTCCGGGTCACGAGGCATTTACCGCCATGCGTGCACGGGGAGCCAAGGTGACTGACATCGCGGTCATCATCGTAGCTGCTGACGATAATGTGATGCCACAAACCAGGGAGGCGATCAGCCACGCCCAGGCCGCAGGTGTACCAATCGTTTTCGCCATCAATAAAGTTGATAAAGTCGGCGCTGATCCCGAACGGATCAAACAAGAATTGTCCCGGATGAATCTCCTCGTCGAAGACTGGGGAGGAAAAATCCAGTCAGCTGACATATCCGCTAAAACTGGTCTTAACGTAGAAAACCTCCTGGAGAAAATTATTCTCGAGGCGGACATGCTCGATCTAAAGGCTAACCCGGATCGTCTCGCTACAGGAACCGTGATCGAAGCATCGCTTGATAAGGGTCGTGGTTATGTCACCAAACTATTGGTACAAAAAGGAACTCTTTCCGTAGGCGATATCATCGTATGCGGAGAATATAGCGGAAAAGTAAAAGCCATGTTCAACGAACGCGGTAAAAAAGTTAAAGATGTAGGTCCTTCAGCACCGGTCCTCGTATTAGGTTTGAACGGTGCACCTCAGGCAGGTGAAAAATTCCGTGAGTTTGACAACGAACAGGATGCACGCGCTGTAGCAGCATATCGCGGACAGATCAACCGAGAACAAACCAATAGAGCGAGCAAACGTATTTCTCTGGATGAAATCGGACGTCGTCTTGCACTGGGTAGCTTCAAAGAACTCAACCTTATCATCAAAGGCGACGTGGATGGATCTATCGAGGCGATGGCTGACTCCTTGCAGAAACTTTCCATCGAACGTATCCAGGTGAATATCCTGCACCAGGCCGTTGGTCAGATCGTCGAATCCGATGTACTACTCGCCTCCGCTTCGGATGCGATCATCATTGGATTCCAGGTTCGTCCTTCACTGGCGGCAAGAAAACTGGCTGAAAAAGAAGGTGTCGAAATCAAGCTATACTCGATTATCTACGAAGCGATCAATGAGATCAAAGCGGCTATCGAAGGTATGTTGGAGCCAACTAAAGAAGAGAAGATTCTTGGTCAGGTGGAAGTACGCGATGTCTTCAAGATCAGCAAGGTGGGTACCGTTGCAGGATGTCTTGTCCTTGAAGGTAAGGTCTCCCGCAATAATCATATCCGCATCATCAGAGATGGTATCGTGATCTATCCGACCAAGGAAAATGCACACGGTGAACTTTCTACCCTCAAACGCTTTAAGGATGATGCCAAGGAAGTGAAAGCTGGTCTCGAGTGCGGTCTGACGATCAAAAACTATAATGATATCAAAGTTGGTGATATCATCGAAGTATATGAGATCAATGAGATCCGCGGAAAACTCGATTCCTGACATACCCCTTTCTAAAAAACAGTTCGAATCACTACGTCAGTGGCTCGAGCAAAAGGTAAGTCAGTATAATCATCCGTCGTTTATCGTGGATGATCCTATATCTGTTCCACATCGCTTTACAGAGCTTCAGGACATTGAGATAGCAGGCTTTTTTACAGCGATCATGGCCTGGGGACAGCGTAAGACCATCATCAACAAGGCCAATGAACTGATGGGATTGATGGATGATGCGCCACATGATTTTATCAGATATCATACTGAAAAAGACCGCAAGCGATTTACATCCTTTAAACATCGTACGCTGCAACCCGATGACATCCTTTTTCTCGTCGAGGTGTTACAGCAATATTATCGTAAGCACCAAAGTCTTCAGGATGCATTTGCAGATCATCTGGCAGTAGGTGACGAGGATGTTTATAAAGGACTGGCTGGTTTTTATAACAAGATCTTTGATCAGCCCTGGGTACTTGAACGGACCCGCAAACACATAGCAACCCCGGTCAGAAAATCAAGTTGCAAACGATTGAATATGTTTCTCCGCTGGATGGTCAGGACCGATGACCAGGGCGTGGATTTCGGACTCTGGAAAAATATCACTGCATCACAACTCATCATACCCTTGGATCTTCATGTCGGTAATGTAGCGCGGAAATTGCAATTACTTTCAAGGCCAGTCAATGACTGGGAAGCAGCAAAGGCATTGACCATGACGCTTAAAAGATTTGATCCGAATGATCCGGTGAAATATGACTTTGCTTTGTTTGGAACAGGAATATTATCTAAGGGATAATTGCATTTGAGATTCAAGATGTAGAGAATGGGTTACTAATCCATCACGTCTGAGGATTTCTGGCCATAAGCCAGATCACCTGCATCACCAAGTCCGGGGACGATATAGGATTTTGCAGTCAGTTCCTCATCTTCTGCGATGATCCAAATGGTAGCATCAGGGTAGGCAATGCTCACATATTCAAGTCCGGCACTCGAAGCAACTACAGCAACAATGTGGACCTCTTTGGGTGTGCCATATTCGGCAACTAATGCATTCATCGTTTTGACAAGACTTGAACCCGTAGCAAGCATAGGATCGCAGAGGATAAGCACTTTTCCCTCAAGTTCAGGACTACTGATATATTCAAGGCTGACCTCAAAGGTGCCATCCTTGTGATGTTTTCGATAGGCGGAAACAAACGCATTTTCGGCGTTGTCGAAAATGGATAGAAGGCCTTCGTGCATGGGAATGCCTGCGCGCAGGATGGTGCCAAGCACGATCTGATCACTTAGTTTATGACAATCCGCGACACCGAGTGGAGTGGCCGTTTTAATGGCCTCATAATTCAGTTTTTTACTGATCTCATACCCCATGATCTGGCCCAGCCGTTTCAGGTTCATGCGAAATAGGACTGGATTGAGCTGGATGACCTCATCCCTCAGTTGAAGCAGGTAATCGTTGGTGATGGAGGCTGTTGAAGATAGATTGATGACCACAGGAATATAGTATTGTAACCCCCCCAAGATAATGAATGCCGCAGATCAGAGAGCCGGAATTTAGGTTTTTTTTTGACATTTTAAGGCATTAACCTCAGAAAATCGGGCATTGGCTTTAAAAAACCCCCTATCTTCCGAAAGTGAAATGGAGTCATATACCGGTTCTCTCGATTGGGTTATGCACCTTGAGTGCAGATCAGATTTCTGCTCAGTCTATTGTTCAGCCTAAACAACTGGACTATAGCTCGATGGGTATCCTCTATAGTAAAGAAAAAGTTTTTGAAATTAGGCCGCATTCCAACGGAGGTGCGATCTCTATGCAGTTCGGTAATATCAAAACCTTCTATAAAACTCATTTTTATCAGTTTGACCTTGGGTTTCTAAGACATCCAAAAGAATACAGACAATCGGTCACCTTCAATTCCAGCAATCCTTTCGCCCGTACATCCAACAGTTACACATACGGAAAACAAAATTATTTCGTTGTGCTCCGTGGTGGTGTAGGTAAGAAAATATATTTCTCAGAGAAAGCCAGACGAAAGGGCGTGGCTGCAGGCGTGAGTTATGAATTGGGTCCGTCTATTGGGTTACTGATTCCTTACTACCTCGAATTGTCAAGGTTGGAGGAAAATGGCTCTGATGATTACATCTCTGTCGAGCGGTATAGCGAAGAGAACAAAGATGTCTTTCTTGACAATTCCAAGATTATCGGACCGGCCTCCTTCTTCAGAGGCTTCGGCAATATGTCAGCGCTGCCAGGTGTCCATGCAAGATTGGGCGCCCATTTCAGCGTCGGCGCTTTTGATAAATATGTCAAAGCCGTTGAGATGGGTATTATGATTGATGCCTTTTTCAAACCGGTGCCAATTATGGTCATCGAAAATAATGCTCCCGCATTTATCAATGGATACCTTGCTTTCCAGATAGGGAAAAGACAATAATCCATTCGTTCCAGCTAACGCTCAGCGACCAAAGGAAATGCAATGTTGATAGCTTCAGTATCTAAGCCACGTTTTGTTTCTAGTTTCTAGTTTCTAGTTTCTAGTTCCTCGCTCCTAGTTCCTCGCTCCTCGCTCCTAGTTCCTAGTTCCTAGTTCCTCGCTCCTAGTTCCTCGCTCCTAGTTCCTCGCTCCTAGTTCCTCGCTCCTAGTTCCTAGTTCCTCGCTCCTAGTTCCTCGCTCCTAGTTCCTAGCTCCTCGCTCCCTTCTTCCTCGAAAACCACCAATACAACGGCACACCCGATAAAATTAGCAACATGCCTAAAATCGCTTCTCGTGGCTGTGTGATGATCGTGTTGATGAGTAATCCAATACAGAATAGAATGAATATCGCTGGGACAAATGGATATCCCCATACCTTATAGGGCCTGTGGGCATCAGGCATTTTTCGTCTAAGTATAAATACGCCTGCAGCAGTAGCCCCATAAAAAATAAACACCGCGAAAATCACCATATCTGTGAGTTGATCAAATGATCCGGAAAAAACCAGAAGGCAAGCCCAGAGGCATTGGATCCAAACTACATTAGCCGGAACATGAGATTCATTAAGTTTGGACATAAAGGAGAAAAACAATCCTTCTTTCGCCATCGCATAATAGGGCCTTGCGCTTCCATAAATCGTAGCATGCGTGCACCCAAGGGTGGTGACCAGGATAAGCACTGAAATAAACATGACCCCTCCGCTACCCCAGAATGCTTTGATTACTTCGATGGCAGCTACCTGGTTGCCAGCCGCATGCACACCTTTAAGAGCATCAATCGGCAGAATGGACATATACGTGATATTGACAATGAGGTAAATGGCTATCACCAGGACAACACCAATGGCGATACCCTTTGGAATATTCTTATTAGCATCTTTTACTTCACCACCTATAAACCCAATAGAAGACCAACCCTGGTATGCCCAGAAGGCAGCAAGCATCGCGGTAAATAAAGCACTGATGGTAATCGGTTTGTCTGCTGGAGTACTGAAATCAAAGCTTTGTGTAATATCGGATTGCTTGCTTGTCAAGCCAAAAATGACGATGACGGCTAGGCCTAAATAGACCAGCCAGAGAATGATATTGCTGAGATTGGCTCCTGACCTGATGCTTTTTGTATTGATGATACTTAGTAGGATGATCAATCCGACAGCCATCAGTTTGGTAGACAGATCTGCAAAAGGGTAGAAGACACCACCGATGGATGCCTCTGCCAGATGAGGGAGGATAGGAGGAATATGCACAATAGACTGAAGCGACTGAGCGAATACATAGGCCAGGGATGAAATGGCCGCGGTCTGAATGACTGAAAAATTGGCCCAGCCAAACATGAAGGACATAAACCGATTGTAGATCTTTTTAAAATAGGAATATTCACCACCGGTATCCGCAAGCATCCCTGCAATTTCTGCATTGCTTAGAGCTCCGAATAGGGTAACCAATCCACCAAGAACCCATGCAATGAGCACCCATCCGGATGAATTGAGCTGGTCCGACATAGGCGCGACTTTTTTATACACCCCGGATCCGATGATATTGGCTACAATAAAAACAATAACATACCCCAGACCCAGCGAACGGATGAGGTTTGATTGTGAAGTAGTACTCATACACAGTAAAAAGTGGTGGTGAAAAGATATGCCGTTAAATGTAGAGATTCAGCCGATACTGATCAGTGCTTATGCCGTCGTTTTTTTGTCATACCTCCCACTGTATCTTTTATGCTGTTCATGACCAGAAAAGCATTGGGGTCAATCCGTTGCACTTCCTTTTTGAGTCGGTTGATTTCAAGACGGGTCAGGACGGTATAGAGGATATTGGAGTCTACGTGTTTCTCACCGGTTTTCCCAAACCCTCGCTCACCCTTGAAGACCGTTACGCCATAATTCAACTCAAGTGAGATCATCCGCTTTATTTCTTCCGCTTTGTTCGAGACGATCGTAACCCCGGTATATTCCTCAATACCTTCCAGTAGAAAATCGACAGTTTTTGAAGCGGACAGGTAGGTTAGCATTGCATATAACGCAGTCTCAATATTGACGAGATAGGCACCAAATGAAAAAACAATCACATTGATGATCAGGATAATGTCTCCGATAGATATTCCTAAACGTCTGCTGAGTGCAATGGCAAGTACCTCTGTACCATCAATGACTGCACCACCCCGTATCGATAATCCAATACCCGTGCCCAGAAAGAAACCACCGAATACCGCGATCAGGAGTTTGTCTTGTGTGATTTCCGGATAGGGTAAGATGGCAACAACAATAGCAAGTCCGATGATCGCAAGCATGGCCTTGATCGCAAAGGCCTTGCCAATGACCCTAAGGCCTAATATCAAAAAAGGAAGATTGACGAGCAATAAAAGGATCGATAACGATGTGCCTGTAACCTGCGCCAATAAAAGGGAAATACCCGTCGCACCACCATCTAAAAATCCATTGTTTAACAGAAATCCTTTCAATCCAAATCCGGCAGAGACAACCCCGATGGAGATCAGGCCGATATCCATTAACAGACCACGGGTCAAGAGTTTTAATTGGTACCACCCTTTCGCAAGGTCATAATCAGAATAGGACTCTATATGGTCTCCGGTTTTAGCCTTCGGGTTGAGTATTGTACGGATGATAAACTTGCTCAGCCTAGGTTTCATACCTGAAAAGTATTAAATAGAATCTATAAATCAGTTAGCTAGTAAGATAGTTAAATAATGTTGATCACCTGATGCCGAAGACCCTATATAAAATTTTCGTGTGGGTATTGAAGCAAACTGTTTGATATGGCTCACAAAGGTATCCAAACAACGTAATGATTTGAAGATTTGAATACAGGCGATGCTGAGGGAGATGGAAAGACGTCTCCTGCAGTTGTTTCTGCAGGATGGAAAGCATCTCCTCTGGAATCACTCCTGATTTTCTTTTGCTTGCTTTTCTGCTTTCCGCTCTTTTAGTTTATTTTGGAGTAGCTTGTAAAGTATAGGCAATACAGATACAAAGATGATCCCCACGACAATCAACTCGAGGTCATCCGTGAGATCATAGTCAAACTGGCTCAATAATAACTGATGGAGATAACGACCGGCCAGCATCATACTGAATACCCAGACGAAAGCACTGATGATAGATATTGCAGAAAATTTTTTCTTGTCCATCTGGACAATTCCCGCAACAATGGGGGCAAAGGTTCTCACAAAAGGAAGAAAGCGGGCCATGAAGATAGCACTGGCACCATGTTCCTCATAAAATAGCCGTGCCTGTTGGAGGTATTTTTGTTTAAAGTACCAGCGGTCTTTCCAGGAATACATAGCCGGACCTATTTTTTTTCCAAACCAATATCCAACCTGGTTGCCCAGAATGGCAGATATAGATACCAGGACCATGATGAATACAAAAGGAACATTAAAAAACCCAACCTCAAGTTCACGCCACATGATACCGGATACAAACAACAGTGAATCACCTGGCAGGAAAAAGCCCATGAATAAACCTGTCTCAGCAAAAACAATTAGGAGAATGATCCATACGCCACCATTCGCTACATACCACTGCGGCTGAAGTAAGGAATGCCAGTCAAAATCAGTCATCTGTTGTCCTCTTGTTTAGATTACGCATGATCGCAATATCTTAAATGTTATCGGGATTTTCACATTTCACACCAGGAATGGAATAATCGCCTTACGCTCAGGAGGATAGTTATTGAATTTTTCTTTATACCACCTATGATGAGAGAGGGCTCTCGGGATGAGATTGGCTGACGTCCAGATAAAGAAGGTCAAGGCAGGCAGATTCCAGCAAAGGACCACAAAGCCCAGCCATTCGATCCATTCACCAAAGAGATTGGGACAGCTGATGTATCTGAATAATTTTGACTGCGGTAATACATAGTGCGTTTCATTGGGTTTTCTCAGATGGATCAGTTCGTTGTCCGCCGTCCAGTTGATCACCAGACCTATGAAAAACAGGACGAGTCCAAGAATATAACGGATGTCCAGGTGCCAGTCCTGAGGATAGTCAGCAAAATGGTTGAAGTAATATCCGATCGAAAAACCGTTCATCAGGTTAAAGAAGATGGCAGAGGCGACGATCACCAATGGCATTGATTTTCCACGGGTATGAATACGAAATGGGAAGATCAACGTCCTGTTGACGTAATGGAAGCAAAACAATCCAATCATCGTTAAGGTGATGCTGGTCTGTTTATCCCATGAACTGATGACAAAAGCGAGTACGATGATTAAGACCGGTGCTTCCATCAGGATCCAGGCTAGTCTGTTGCTGATCTGTGGGCCCCAACTTGCTTTGGTATGTCGTCCATAGGGTGCCGTTATGCGAAGCAGAATGAGAAATACAATGATGGCTATGCCAATCCAGGTATAAAGTATAAGCTGGTATGTTTGGTAAGAAATCAAGATTGTATGCATAAAAAAAACAGAGGAGGAGTTGATGAATTGCCCGAGCATTGATGGTACGATGCCTAATCAAGATATCCATTTTTACTAAACCACAAATAGCTGTCGTGTAAGGATTCACGCAATGGTCGCGACACATAATCTAATTCGGCATTTGCTTTGGCACTGCTGATATATCGATTCCCTTCAGATACGGCTACGAGGGCTTCATTTGTATAGAGTGGCTCCTCTTTCCGGAAGCGGGCATATACGTTAATAAATGGAAGGCCAATCCAGCCTGCGATCGTGAGCAAGGCAATCGGTTTATTCTTATTCGTGGACACTTCAGTGAGCATCTCCGCAAATGCAGAGAGACTATGCCAGGCTCCGCCGAGCAAATACGCTTCACCACTTCTACCCATCGTCAGACTATTGACGATGGCAGTGGCTATATCGCGGCCATCACAAAAATCAAAGCCACCTCGGAAGACAAAAGGTAACTTTCCAGATACCATATTGATGATCGCATGTCCAAGTTTGGATGGTTTGAAATCAAACGGGCTAATAACCGAAGTGGGATTCACAACTAATACCTCCATGTCTGCTGAAGAATAAGACAGTGCGAGTGCCTGGCCGTCTCTTTTCGAACGATCGTAGGCAAACGTATTGTTGCCGGCGGGTGCACGTTGTTCATCCAGCACTTCATGCATAGGGTGTTGTGCATACGCATGCACGGAGCTGATGTGTATCACCCTTTTTATGCCGATGTCCTTTGCAGCTTCCATGACGCGCCTGGTACCTTCTACATTGGTATGGTGTACAAGACCTTTCATGCCGCCATCGATGGAGATGATTGCTGCAGCATGGATGAGTGCATCACATGATTCCATCAGGTGATGCAAGGCGATAGTATCATCCAGATCACCATGTATTTTTTCAACATGCAAGCCATCTATTGATTTGATCTCTTTGCCGCGGACCAATGCCTTCACGGTATGATTCCTTTTGAGCAACTCACGAATGATCAATCCACCTATATGCCCGGAGGCGCCGGTAATGGCTACTTTCATGCGGGCAATTTAGGAAAAGGTATTTATTGGTGTAGTTCCTGAGTGATCGTTGGAGCAAACTCCAACAACGGCCGAAGGCAGATGCAGGGGTATTGCCGATGCAGGAGCATAGCCGATGCAGGAGCATAGCCGATGCAGGAGTTTGCTCCTGCATTAGTGCTTAACAAACCGGGAAGCATACACCGTCAGATGG
>JAWXAW010000197.1:0-29821 GCA_034439675.1 Saprospiraceae bacterium
GAAGGGGATTTTCTGGCGACTACTAATCCAAACCACCAGTCAATAGGCCTTTCAACCTCTTGCGCAGAGTGTCATACGACGAACCCAGGATGGAAACCAGCTGATTTTGATCAACACGACAACCAGTATTTTCCTATTTACAGCGGATCACATAATGGAGAATGGGATAATTGTACAGACTGTCACCAGAATCCAGCTAACTACGCGGAATTTACGTGTACCACCTGTCACACTAATCCCAATACAGACAATAAGCATGATGAGGTAACCGGATATACCTATAGCAGCACGGCTTGTCTTGCCTGTCACCCAAATGGAGAGGCGGAAGGTGCCTTTAATCACGACAATACCAACTTTCCCCTGACCCAGGCTCACACGACTGTTGAGTGCCTGGAGTGTCATGCTAATGGATACACCGGAACACCTACGGCTTGTTTTGCATGCCACAACATGGATTTTGATCTCTCCGCCAATCCGGATCATACTGATCTGGGCTTGTCCACGGATTGTGTGTCGTGCCACACCACTGCGCCAGACTGGAATCCGGCCACGTTTGCCAATCACAACGATTTTTATGTATTGAACGGAGCACACGCTATCATTGCAAATGATTGTGCATCATGCCACAACGGTGATTACAACAATACGCCAACCACCTGTGTAGATTGCCATCTGGGCGATTATGATCAAACCACAGATCCATCCCATACAGCGCTTTCTTTTTCAACGGACTGTATAATGTGTCACGCAGAGGATGCATGGATTCCTGCCACCTTTGATCATGACGGACAATATTTCCCAATCTATAGCGGAGCACACGAAGGAGAATGGACAGCGTGTGTTGATTGCCATACCACACCTGGAAACTTCAGTGAATTCACCTGTATCACTTGTCATGCAAATCCGGAAACACAGGAACAGCATAATGGTGTAGCCGGATATACATACAACAGTACTGCCTGTCTGGCTTGTCATCCGACGGGTAATGCTGATGATGCATTTGACCACAATTCAACGGTCTTTCCACTTACTGGTGCTCATAACACCGTAGATTGTTTTAGTTGTCACACAAATGGTTTTGAAGGAACGCCAACCGATTGCCAGGCTTGTCATACACAGGATTTTAATCAGGCGATTAATCCTAATCACATATCCCTGGGACTTTCAATGGAGTGTGCCACCTGTCATACCACCGAACCTGGATGGAGCCCTGCCTCCTTTGATAATCACAATGAATATTATGTATTAGCCGGAGCCCACTCTACGATTGCAAATCAATGTGCGAGTTGCCACAACGGAGATTATACGAATACACCAAACACGTGCGTGGGGTGCCATCAACAAGACTTCAATCAGACCACAGATCCTAATCACCAGGCGCTGCAGTTTTCAACAGATTGCGCCACCTGCCACAGTGAATCTGCCTGGGTGCCGTCTACATTTGATCACGACAACCAGTATTTTCCCATCTACAGCGGAGCCCACGAAGGAGAATGGAATCAGTGCATTGACTGCCATACCACACCCGGAAACTATGCCATATTTACCTGCATCACTTGTCACACCAGTAATGAAACCAACGAGGAACATAATGGTGTGAACGGATACATTTATAATAGCACCGCATGTCTGGCTTGTCACCCGACCGGGAGTGAAGCAGTAAACTTTGATCACAACATGACTGCATTCCCCCTGACAGGAGGTCATACGATGGCCAATTGCGCAGAGTGCCATGCTGCAGGGTTTGAGGGACTCTCTATGGAATGCATTTCCTGTCATCAGGCGGATTTTAATCAAAGCATTAATCCTAATCACAATGCACTAGGTATGTCTACGGATTGTATTTCCTGTCATACGACCGAACCCGGATGGAGTCCGGCCGCGTTTGCCAATCACAATGATTATTACCTATTATCTGGTGCGCACGCCCCACTCACTTCACAATGTGTAGTTTGTCACAACGGCGACTATAACAATACACCAAATACATGTTCTGGTTGCCACGTTGATGATTATAACCAGACTGCGGATCCACCGCATCTTACGCTCCAGTTTTCACAGGACTGCGCATCATGTCACAACGAATCAGCCTGGGAGCCATCTTCATTTGACCATGATGCACAATACTTTCCTATCAATAGTGGATCACATGATGGAGAATGGTCTCAGTGTGTGGATTGTCATAATGTGCCGGGCAATTGGGCGACATTCACATGCATCACCTGTCATGCGAATCCTGAAACCAACGAACAGCATACAGGTGTCAATGGCTATGTATACAGCAGTCCGGCTTGCCTGGCTTGCCATCCTAACGGAGAAGGGGACTTTGGATTTGATCATAACAACACAGCGTTTCCGCTGACAGGTGCGCATACTACAGTTAATTGCCTTGATTGTCATGCAGCCGGCTTTGAAGGCACACCCACGGATTGTGTTGCTTGTCATACCGGTTCCTTTAATGAAAGTACAAACCCTAACCACTTGGCGATAGGTATTCCTACCGATTGTGCTTCCTGTCATACTACGGTACCGGACTGGAACCCGGCAGCATTTCCGATTCACAATGAGTATTATGTGCTCAACGGGGCTCATGCCATTATCGCTGATCAATGCGTGACCTGCCACAATGGTGACTACAACAATACCCCAAACACATGCGCAGGATGTCACCAGACAGATTACAACCAAACAACCAATCCGTCTCATACGACACTTCAGTTTTCAACCGATTGCGCGACATGTCATATGGAGTCTGTTTGGATACCTGCATCCATGCCCAACCATGATGACTATTATGTTTTACAGGGAGCACATGCCACGATTTCCAATGATTGTGCGCTCTGTCATAACGGCAATTATAACAACACACCTAATACGTGCGTAGGTTGCCACCTGGATGACTACAACAACACCACCAATCCACCTCATGCTACTTCAGGTTTTGGGACTGACTGTGCCTCATGTCATAGTGAAAACGCCTGGGAGCCGGCTACCTTTAATCATGATAATGAGTATTTCCCGATCTATAGCGGAGAGCATCAGGGTGAATGGGATCAATGCAATGATTGTCATACAAATCCTAATGATTATTCAGTATTCACCTGTATCACTTGTCACGCCAATCCGGAAACCAATGAACAGCATGCGGGAGTTAACGGATATGCATACAGCAGTCCACTGTGTTTAGCTTGTCATCCAACAGGTAGTACAGAGGGCATGTTTAATCACAACGAATCCAACTTCCCGTTGACAGGTTCGCACACCTCCGTTGATTGTCTGGACTGCCATACATCGGGCTTTGAAGGAACACCTACAGAATGCAACGCCTGCCATACAACGGATTTCAATCAGGCCACCAATCCAAACCACCTTACATTAGGCTTACCAACAGATTGTGCTTCATGTCACACTACGGCACCGGATTGGAATCCGGCTTCGTTTGGAATACACAATCAGTATTATGTTCTCAACGGGGCTCATGCCACTATAGCAGATCAATGTGTGACGTGTCACAACGGAGACTATAACAATACGCCCAACACTTGTGTAGGTTGCCATCAGGATGATTACAACCAAACAAACAATCCATCGCACGTAGCCCTTAATTTTTCAACAGACTGTGCATCCTGTCATACAGAATCTGCATGGTCACCTGCTGAATACAGTGATCATGATCAACAGTTTTTCCCGATTTATAGCGGTGCCCATGAAGGCACATGGGATCAGTGCACAGACTGTCATACGAACACCAATAATTATGCAATATTCACCTGCACGACCTGTCATACTAGCTCTGAGACGAACCAGCAGCATACAGGCGTAAACGGTTATTTTTATGAAAGTTCAGCGTGCCTTGCCTGCCACCCGACGGGTGATGGTGATGAGTCTTTCAATCATAGTGAATCTAATTTCCCGCTTACGGGCGCACACCTGAATGTAAGTTGCATTGAATGCCATGCCAACGGATATGAGAACACGCCAACAGCGTGTAATGCATGTCATACGCCGGACTATAACCAGTCGACCAATCCAAATCATAATTCGCTGGGGCTGTCTACGGATTGTGTATCCTGCCATACCACAACACCCAACTGGAACCCCGCATTGTTTCCTGTTCATGACGATTATTATCCATTGTTAGGAGCGCATGCAGCAATTGAAAACCAATGTGTAACCTGCCACAATGGTAATTATAATAATACCCCCAACACTTGTTTTGGTTGTCATCAGGACGACTATAACCAAACCAATGATCCGGATCACCAGGCGGCACAATTTCCAACAACCTGCAATACCTGTCACTCAGAAAATGCATGGGTACCGGCTACCTGGGACCATGACAACCTTTACTTCCCGATCTATAGCGGAGCACATGAAGGTGAATGGGATCAATGCAACGATTGTCACACCAACCCAAATAATTACTCAGTTTTTACGTGTCTCACCTGTCACGAGCAAAATGAAACCAATAATGATCATGATGAGGTAAGTGGTTACCAGTACAACAGTAACGCCTGCCTTGCCTGTCACCCTGACGGAGAACAATGACAAAACCAGAGTAACGTAGATGAGGCATCTATTATTAATATTTCTGATGGCATGTGGCATGATGTCGGGGGGTGCACAGGTTGTGACAGACACCCTTGGCGGTGAGGTTACCTATAAAACATCTCAGAACATTTATGTCAAATTTAAATCCACGAAATTAATTTCAGTTGGTGACACCTTGTTTCTTACAAAGGACGGAATCATCATACCGGCCCTCATTGTTAACAATCTATCAACAACATCATGTGTTGGCAATCCACTTACGGACCAGCCTATTGAAGCGGGGATCAGGATCATTGCGAGGGTTCGACTGAATCCACAGGTGCTACCCACCGATACAATGGCCAACACCACACCACTGGCTTCACAGATAGAAGAAGCTACGGAGAGATCGCTTTCGGAAAAACCCAACCAAGAGAAGGCAGGCGCTGAAAAATCCGAAACAAAGGGACGAATCTCTGCTGCAGCCTATATCAATTTTGCGGAAAATCCGCTGGCCAACAAACAACGAATGCGCTATACGCTGACTGCCAATTCACGAAGGATTGGTCAGACAGGATTGTCGGCAGAAGTATACATGTCCTTTCGTCATACTGTAGATGAATGGCAGGAGGTGCAGGAGAATTTTAAAAGAGCATTTAAAGTGTATTCCCTTGCGCTTGAATATGATTTGGGCAATGGGGTGCGTATGTGGGCAGGACGGAAAACCAATTTCAGTATTTCCAACATAGGAGCTATTGATGGTTTCCAGGCTGAGAAACGATGGAAGAAAGCCTTTGTCGGGGCCATCGTAGGATCAAGGCCGGATCTTACGGATTACGGATACAACCCGACGATGGTAGAGTATGGTGTATATGCAGGTAATATATTGGAAGGACACAACGGGACGATGCAGAACACCCTGGCGTTTGTAGAGCAAAGAAACAACTCAATGACAGACCGCCGGTTTGCGTATTTCCAGCACCTCAACTCCATGATCAAGCGCATTTCGATATTTACATCGTTTGAATTTGATTTATACAAACTGGAAAATGACCAACCCCAAAACACACTAGACATTACCAGCATTTATTTTTCTGTCCGGTACAGGACGTCTGATAAACTTTCTTTCTTTGGATCTTACGATGCACGTAACAATGTCATCTATTATGCAAGTTATAAGAACTTTATCGATCAGTTACTGGATGAAGAAACAAGACAGGGATTTAGGTTTAGCTTTACTTATAGGCCGTGGAAAAAAATAACTATTGGCTCCAATGCCGGATACCGGTTTCAGAAAGACAACCCCGGCGTATCCAAAAACCTTAACTCATATATTACCGTTTCGAGGATACCGGGCCTCCAGATAGCGGCAACGGCATCAGCTTTGTTTATTCAATCCGCATACCTCAAAGGGGCTATTTATGGCATCAGGATTTCGAGGGATATCGTCAAAGGAAAAATATTCGGAGAGCTAGAATACAGAACAGTTCAGTATCATTATAAAAACGTGGAAATACCGCTCGACCAATCTATAATTGGCGTCCATTTATCCTGGAGGGCCACCAAGCTATTCTCCTTGTCCGCAAATTATGAAGGAGAACTCAATAACAAACAAATCACCAGCAGAATTTATACCAATATCACCCAACGATTTTAAACCAACACCCTTCCTTGCGCAAGAGGAAGATATGTGGTATCTTAAAGCAATAAACACATAAAAAAAGATGAAAACCATACTATTCGCATGTATTTTTATTACACTGCTTGCTGCCTGCAATTCGAATCCAAAAGTAATCGAGGCCGTTGACACCTCGACAGAAACGCAACAGCCAGGAGCAGATCCCTCAGCCACCCAGATTCACAAAGTAGTGGTCGAAGAGGTTTTAAATACCTCCAAGTATACCTATCTGAATGTTTCGGAAGACGGAATGATGACATGGATCGCCATCCCCAAAAAGGAAGTTAAAAAGGGCGGGACGTATTATTACCGGGGAGGATTAAAAAAGACCAATTTCAAAAGCGTAGAGTATGATCGGATTTTTGAAACACTTTACCTCGTTTCAGATGTCAGCGAAGATCCCGGTATGAGTGGTATGGCTGCAGGAGGAAGTCCTCACGGAAACATGTCAGAAGATGCAGGGAATGCGCCGAAAGAACAAAACACAAAAATTGAACCAGTCCCCGGAGGTATTACAATCGCTGAGTTGTTTGAAAACCGAAAGAAATATGAGGGAAAGACGGTACGCATAAAAGGCAGGTGTGTAAAACTCAACAATATGATCATGAGCCGCAACTGGATACACCTTCAGGATGGATCCTTAAAAGATAAGACTGTAGACCTGACCATTACAACCACTGAAAACATTCCGCTCGGGGCCATCGTTGCTGTAGAGGGCGTCATCACCCTGAACAAGGATTTTGGGGCAGGCTATAAATATGATATCATCATGGAAGACGCAACGCTTATTCCATAGCCACAGGCACCGAGTTAACTTTATTCATCTATTAAACAAGGCCTGACCGATAGCTTAATTTCTTATGAAACCTATTATCAACAGATTGTTTTCCACTACTGCGGCCGGATTTTACATGATATTATTTGCAGTCGCCATTGCTGCTGCAACTTTCATTGAAAATGATTTTGGTACCAGTGCAGCCCAGAAAGTCATTTTCAAGGCACGATGGTTTGAATTATTGCTTGTGTTATTTGGCATTGCTATTCTGGTCAATATTTTCAGATTCCGGATGATGCAACAGAAAAAATGGAGTACGCTGACGTTCCACTCGTCCATTCTCATTATTTTAATTGGTGCGGGGGTTACGCGCTATTTCGGGTATGAGGGGACCATGCATATTCGCGAAGACAGCACCTCCAATGAGTTGGTATCTTCGGACACGCACATATTATTTGAAGCCAGGCAAAACGGAAAAACATACAAGTTTGATCAGAAAGTCAATTTCGCTTCTCTCGGAAGAAACCGATTTAAAGAATCGTACCAGATTGGCAAGGACGTCATGGAGGCAGAACTTGTAGCTTTTATACCCAACCCGGAAACTATACTGGAACCTTCGGACAATGGTGTACCTGTGATCAAGATCGTGATCGGGGGGAGTATGGGCCGTGAAGAGTATTTTCTGAAAGAGAAAGACTTTAAAAACCTGAACGGTTCCTGGTTTAATTTCGGAAACCCAGAACAACCAGAGGCCTACAACATCTATTACAGAAACGACTCCATTATCTTTAAATCACCGGAGGTGCTTGATCACATGGTCATGGCTACGCAGAAAAAGGATACTATCTATCCGGGTGTCTATAGGCCACTGGTGGTCCGATCACTTTATACCGGTAGCCGTGGCAACTTTGCTATTGGTGATTTCAACCCTAGTGCAGAGGTGGTGATGAAGTCCTCTGGGCCAAAAATGAAAAGCGAAAGCATTGCGGCACTACAACTTAAAATCAGCATCAATGGCACACCTTCAACGGTGATGGTTTATGGTAATAAGGGGATAGAAGGAATGCCGGAAGTTGTCAAAGGAGGCAATACAGAGGTTGCCGTTTCATATGGTGCAAAGCGGATACAGCTACCTTTTTCGTTAAAACTACGCGACTTCATTCTGGACAAATATCCGGGTACAAACAGTGCTTCATCGTATGCCAGTGAAGTGACCCTGATAGATTCCCGGAAGAATGTGCGAAGGGATCAGCGGATCTATATGAATAATATCCTTGATTACGGTGGGTACAGATTTTTTCAATCCTCCTTTGACCAGGACGAACTCGGCACGGTCTTAAGTGTGAACCATGATTTCTGGGGGACATGGATATCCTACATTGGATATATATTCCTGACGCTTGGATTGGTCTTCACACTCTTTCATAAGAAGAGCCGGTTTAGGGAACTCTCCAACAGGCTCAAAGACATGCAGGTGCCTGATAAACGAAGCTCAGTGGCGGGTTTAATCCTGCTGCTGATGTTTGGATTTCCGGGCAGGCACTATGCAAACAATGTCAATGAGTTGCAGCTTCACAACATACCAAAGGAACACGCAACTGAATTTGGGCGATTGCTGGTGCAGGATCAGAAAGGAAGAATGAAGCCAATGAATACACTAGCCAGCGAGGTATTACGTAAAATATCCAGGAAAGAAAGTTTTTACGGGCTCAATGCTGACCAGGTATTTCTCGGAATGACCTTATATCCTGAAGAATGGACGCAACAACCCATCATTAAAATTGGCACCCAGGAAGAAATCAGAAGCCTGATACCTGCAAAAGGAGAGTTGGCATCATTTAATGATTTTTTTGGTGCGGATGGTCAATACCTCTTGAGGGACCAGGTGAGAAGGGCATATAGTCTACAACCTATCGACCGATCACTATTTGATAAGGAAATCATGAAAATCGATGAGCGGGTCAATATCTGCAATATGATTTTCAATGGAAGTATGGCCCGAATCTATCCTGTAGAAAACCATCCGACCGACCAGTGGCTGACACCAGCAGAAGCGCTTCATCCATCGGGACAAACCCACGCTTCGTCTTTTATCCTCAGTTTTTTTCAGAAGTATGCACTTGCAGTCCAGGATGCAATGGCTTCTCAGGCATGGGGCCCTGCCGATAAACAAATAGAAGCACTGCACAATTATCAAAAGCAAAAAGGGGGTGACCTGCTGCTATCCCAGAGCAAGGTGGATATGGAAATCCTGCTCAATAAGATGAATGTTTTTTCAAGATTGACAAAAGCATATGGTCTTCTTGGTTTGATATTTCTGGTTATGTTTTTTACCAAGGTATTCAAGCCGGAATTAAACATGAGACGGCCGACACAAATAGCATCTCTGTTGTTGGCTGCCTGTTTTCTATTACACACAGTGGGTCTTGGTATTCGATGGTATGTATCCGGGAGAGCACCTTGGAGTAACGGATATGAGTCTATGATTTATATTGGGTTTACGACCGTATTAGCAGGATTGATTTTCACGAGAAAATCGTTGGGCGGATTAACGGCAACCTCTATCCTTGCTTCAACCATATTGATGGTGGCAGGCTTGAGCTGGCTTGATCCAGAGATCACTCCTTTGGTACCGGTATTGAAATCCTATTGGTTGACCATACATGTTTCGCTGGAAGCAGGTAGTTATGGCTTCCTGATGCTCGGCGCTATCATTGGTTTGCTGAATCTCCTCCTCATGATTTTTCTAACACCTTTAAACGAAGCCAGGATTGGACGCACCATCCGGGAGATGACCTACATTAGCGAGATGACACTGATCGGAGGATTGATCATGGTGAGTACCGGCACCTACCTTGGTGGTGTATGGGCGAATGAATCATGGGGAAGGTATTGGGGATGGGATGCAAAAGAGACCTGGGCATTAGTTACTACCCTTGTATATGCGTTTATACTTCATATGCGATTTATTCCGGGTCTTCGCGGACCATATGCCTTCAGCGTTGCTTCTCTGTTTGGATTTGCATCTGTGATGATGACCTATTTTGGAGTTAACTATTATCTGTCCGGCCTCCACTCGTATGCCGCAGGTGATCCTGTTCCGATTCCGTCATTTGTTTATTACACAGCCGCAGCTTTTACGGGTATCAGTTTGCTTGGGTATTGGAAATACAGGCAGTTTAAAGTGTAACGGACACAGGATTGTCATCATCAGCAAGAGGATGTCCGGGGTATACAAAAACGCAGACTATATGTGAAGCGGCATATGAACAATCATTTTTGGTCGTGCGTAGTCGTCCATAGATTTTTTCGTAACCCAGACAAAAGGATTTTCAACTGTATGCGGCGGTGATAGCAGCCGGATAAAGTGAAATCGGCCGACGATAGCCTGATGAGATAATAATTGCTGTTGAGCTGGTGAAGACTGAATGATCTCTATCCCACTGAGTCCCGTTATACGTTCCACAACGGACTCAAATTGTTTTATAGAAGGCGATCGAGTATCCTTTCGCTCCATCGTGGGAGGCGTATAGAGTCCTTGCCAGATATCTTTTGCATCTCTTCTTTGCAACAGCACCTTTCCGCGCCAGCTAATCACGATAAAGTGAAAATGGCGGATTACAACAGGCTTCTTTTTAGATCGTACAGGAAGTGTGGTCACCATTCCGTTTTGTAAAGCATAACATTTTCTGGAAAGGGGACATGTGTTACAACCGGGATTCACTGGTTTGCAAACAAGAGCACCGAAGTTCATTATCGCCTGGTTAAACGCACCGGGAGAAACACCTTTCATCAACCCGGAAGTTATGGATCGTATCTGCTCATGTACAGAAGCATCATCAATGGAGGAAGTGATACCGGAAAAACGAGCGATGATACGTTTGACATTACCATCAACTACAGGATAAGAAAGGCCGAAAGCAAAAGAAGAAATGGCTGCTGCTGAATATGGCCCTATCCCGGGAAGGGCAAGTAGTCCTTTATGGGAATTTGGAAATACACCACCAAGTTGGTGGGTGATATACAAGGCCGCCTTGTGAATATTCCTTGCGCGCGTATAGTAACCCAATCCCTGCCAGTACCTGAGAACCTCATCAAGCGGAGCATCCGCCAGCGATCTGACTGTAGGAAAGCGGTTTACAAACTTTAGGTAGTATGGGGCTCCCTGCTCGATGCGGGTCTGCTGCATAATGATCTCAGAGATCCAGATATGATATGGATCGCGAGGGCCTCCGTCCCATGGGAGAGGGCGGGGGTTGTTAGCGTGCCAATTCAGGATGTGTTTTGCAAATACAGAAGGCATGCAGCAAAGCTAAACATCAAAGGGAAAGCACCACAAGCGAATTACAAGTATGCCTCTACTGTTTGAAAGGAAAAAGGTTGAAAAACTACGGACGGATTGTATGATACCTTTTTTCGATCATATCCTTCAACTCCTTGCGTGCAAAGAATATGCGGCTCTTAACAGTTCCAAGCGGAAGATTGAGTGTATCTGCAATTTCCTGGTATTTATGTCCCAGATAATGCATTTCAAAAGGAACCCGAAGTGATTCATCAAGATTTTCTACCATAGTGCTCAACTCATCCATCATGATATTTGATTCAGCACTGTTACTGATAGAGGCTGCACCGCTATTGATATAATACAAGTTCTCTGTAGAATCTATAATGGTGCGGGTCTTAACGTTCTTGCGGTAGTTGTTGATGAAGATGTTTTTCATGATCGTCAGCAACCAGGCTTTCAGGTTTGTGCCCGGAATAAATTTATCAACGTTGCTTATCGCACGAAAAGCTGTCTCCTGATAGAGGTCTTTAGCTTCTTCACTGTTTTTGGTCAGCTTGTATGCAAAAGTGTGAAGGGGTCCACTGAGACTTGACAATTGGTGATTAAAATCTGAGGATGACATAGTGGTTGCTTTTTGATAATCCAAAATTACGGAAAACTTCAACAAGATTTCAATAAAAGTTAGACAAACATACCTTTTTTAACGATAAATTAACGTAGAGAAAAAACAAATACTCACAAAATGTTGAATATTAGTTATTTATACAACAATTGATGTTTCAATAAAAATTGAAAACACTGAAACTATTAAGGGTAAAACCCGGTTATTTAGAAAATGTCTAAAGGTTAAATACCTATATAGCCCATTTTTTAAACCAAATCAGGTTGATTTTCTAGGTAGTTATCGAAGCCATTCATTGCTTTTTTTCACCAACCAATTCCTTGAATGCATTTATCTTGTTCCCCATATGATCAATATAGCCATCATCGCTGGAGGGCCTTCAGCCGAGCGCGGTGTTTCCCTTAAAAGCGCCAAGACAGTGGCCAAACATCTCCCATCTGAAAAATACAGCGTTACCACTATTGACATCACGCCGAAAGGCTGGAAGGATATTGACACAGGTGCGACTGTAGACCTTAACAGGTTTTGTATACCCGAAAGTGATGGCCAGCCTTTGAAGGTTTTTGATTTTGCTTTCATTATCATCCACGGTACGCCTGCAGAGGACGGTAGGCTTCAGGGTTATCTTGATATGATGGGTGTGCCGCATAGTGGATGCAATGTGTTAACCAGCGCGCTCACGTTTAATAAGCAGATGTGCAAGGACCATCTGAAACCATACAACATTCCGATGGCGGAAAGTATGATTGTCACTGGGCTCACTTCAGCGCAAGAGGTTCAGCAACGCAACATAACTCTTCCGCTATTTGTCAAACCAAACAACAATGGATCGAGCTATGGTGTGACCAAGGTGAAAACCTGGGATCAACTTGAAACAGCAATTCGTCATGCTCTTGATTATGATCATGAGGTCATGATCGAGCGTGCCTTAGAAGGAAAAGAATTTTCATGTGGTGTTGTTCGAGAGGGAGCAACATACCATGTCCTGCCTATCACCGAAATCATTCCTAAAGGAGAGTTTTTTGATTTTGCTGCAAAGTATGAAGGGGAAAGCCAGGAAATCACACCAGCAAGATTAGATGCATCACTCGCTGCTCAATGTCAGGATATATCCGGCGGCCTCTATAAGCTCCTGGGCTGCCGCGGGATGGTTAGGTTTGATTATATCCTGGAGGACGGCACCTTCTACTTACTTGAAGCTAACACAACACCGGGCATGTCAGAGGCTTCGATTATTCCCCAACAAGCTAACGCTTATGGATGGACTATTGGAAAGTTGCTGGATGTTGTTGTCACGGATTGTCTCGCAAACAAACATTAATTCTATAGGTTGTCTTACTGAAGATTTTAGGGCTATGGAATTGGATCATCCTCCGGGTAAAAAAAGATCTATGCACGGATATGGCCGTTTTCAGCCATGATATCCATAAAGACTTTACGTCCCACAACAAGCGCACTGCCAATGATGCCTCCTACCAGGATACCGATCAGTAATTTTCGCAGCAACGAAAGTTGTGTTGGCTGAATGGGTGACAACGGGGCATCAATAACCTGAATAAACGGCATTTTATTTTTCAAGCTAAAATCAGCCACCTCCGTATTTTTTAAAACTTCTGCATACATAGCGGACAACGCGGTAATCTCCCGCTGAAGACGCAGTTCTGAAATCTGATCCGTGCGCATCAGCAGACCACGATGGGAATCCTTAAAATTGGCCAGCTGGTATTCTGTGCCTTTTAAAACAGTCAACACAGAATCTTTTTTTGCCGAAATCACCGAAAGTGTTTTGGATTGTTTTTCGATGGCTTTATTGACATAATATTCGCTCAGCGATTCAAACATACGATTGGCTAATGCCAGGGAAAGTTCTTCACTAGTGGTGGACACATCGATGGACATGATATTGGTGTCCTCATTATAGTCTGCGGAAATCAAGGCTTTCTTGGGCTCTTCCGGCGGCCCTATGATAAAATTAAACAGCGACAGGAGCATTTCATTTTCCTTCCGATCAAAAGCCGGGAGACTGTCATGCGTAAAATAAAAGGCGGATTCGGAAGCTTCATCAGCCTGAGCCGGATGGTTTAGTTTGTATTCACGAATCAGGTGATTGGCAAGAAAATCATCTTTTCCATCCAAGATGATTTTTCCAAACAGGGTGTGTTCGATCACCCGTCTGGATTTACTCAAGGCAAGTATTTTATCAAGGTTGTAACGAGAAGGCCGGACGGAACCCAGGCCAAACTGGCCAAGAATACCTGTTAAACCCGAAGAGCTGCCACCTTCATCTTCGTCGACGCTGAAGGTAATCCTGGCAGGGTAGATGGGTTCAAATTTGATATACTGATATCCTTGATAGGCAAGTGCCAGCAGAATACATACAGCAGGGATGTGCCAATAGCGAATAACCTCCCGGATAAAAGACCTGATCTTCAGGATCAGATCACGCAAGGAAATCTCATCATTGTATGTTGATTCTTTTACTTCCATGGGTTTATCCGCCAATCAGTTTCATGAGGTATTGGCCATAACCACTCTTTAGCAAAGGCTGTGCCTGAATAGATAATTGCTCTTTGGTGATAAATCCCATCCGGTAGGCCACCTCTTCAATACAGCCAATTTTAAGGCCCTGGCGTTTTTCAATAATTCTAACAAATTCAGTGGCATCGTGGAGGCTATCGAAGGTTCCGGTGTCTAGCCATGCAGAGCCTCTGCCAAATGTTTTAACACGTAAAAGGCCCAACTCGAGATATTTTCTGTTGATATCGGTGATTTCATATTCCCCGCGAGCTGAAGGGGTAAGTTTTTTTGCGATTTCAAGCACCGAATTATCGTAAAAATACAGTCCGGGAACAGCAAAATTAGATTTTGGATGTTCAGGTTTTTCGATAATTTCCAGTGCACGCATATTATCATCAAATGTCACCACGCCATATCGTTCGGGATCAGAAACTGGATATGCAAAAATGACCGCGCCTTCCGGATTTTTACAATCAGCAAGGAAGTCAGGCATTTGGTTCCTGTAGAAAATATTGTCTCCCAGAATCAGGCATACGTTGTCGTTTCCTACAAAATCAGCCCCGATGACAAACGCCTGCGCCAGGCCATTGGGAACGCTTTGGATTGCATACTGAAAATTACAGCCCAATGAACTTCCATCTTCGAGAAGTCTTACAAAGCCCGCATGATCTTCTGGAGTGGTAATGATCAGGATATCCTTGATACCTGCCAGCATCAGTACCGACAAGGGATAATAAATCATCGGCTTGTCATAGACGGGGATCAATTGCTTTGAAACGGCTCTAGTAATGGGATACAATCTGGTCCCGGAGCCACCTGCGAGTATAATTCCTTTCACAGAGCAAAGATAGTTTAGAGTTGGCAGTATGCGATATGCAGCGGCATTGGGCACTTCTCTGCGGGTACTCTGCAAAAGGGGATCGGAGGCTTAGGAGATTTTTTCAGGACCGGTTCCAACCTGGTCGAGGATATATTTTCCTTGCGTGCAATATGCAACAAGATCACTTTTCACCCAATCCATGACGGTGTGGGTATGCTGTTTTGGATAAAGAAGGTGCACGTTTGGTCCAGCATCGAGGGTGAAACAAACAGGTGTACCGGTTTCTTTGCGGAATCGCCAGATCTCCTTGATCAGGGATATGGTACCGGGTTCCAACAAGATAAAAGGAGTAGGTCCGCTCATCATCAGGGCGTGAAGTTGCAAAGCCTCTGATTCAACAATTGAAATGAAGTCGTCCAGCTCCTTTCCACTGGCCATCACTTCGCACAGCCGGATAAGATTTTGCCGGGCTTCAGCATACCTGGTTTCAGCATACGCAAGGCCGTCCATCAAAAGATGACCAACGGTGCTCGAAACGGATTTTTCTGCAGTACTGACGATTAGGATTGTGTCTTGGTACTCTTTAAAAACGGGAGCTATTTCCTGCTCCCAGGGAATGCCAAATAAATCACTGCTTTCAGATGCATTAGAGGTCTGTCCCCAGATAGAGGCTATAGCATAAACGGATCTGCAAGCGCTTCCTGAGCCCAGACGGGCGACCTCTGATGCCATCTGCCACCAAGCAGTATTTTGCCGGCCTATTAAACCATGTATCTGGTCATTGATGTCCATCAGGCAAACCGAAAGAGCACTCATCGCACTTGCTGAAGAGGCTATACCGGCACCATGGGGAAATGTGTTTATCGAATCAATGGTCACAGATGAGCCGGACAACCAGGGAAACCGGTCGTTCGCCAGGGAGAAAAAAGTCTTGATTTTGGGTTCGAAGGAGGGCTTTAGCACACCTTCGTAAGACACCTGCAATCCGGGAGAATCAGCATCAGGGGTCACCACAAGACGCATTACGGTATGGCATGCAGAAAGCGTGAAGCTAAATGATGGATTGCGCGGCAACTGCAGGCCGTGTTTGCCCCAGTATTTGATTAAAGCAATGTTAGACGGAGAACGCCAGGAAGAAGTATAAGTCATACAGCACAAAATTCCCTTGTAAAAGTAATATTCCGCAACGGTAAGGCGCTTTACTCAACCGTGATCTCAAAATCACGGAGGATCATATCCAGGATACGGTCTTGTCCAGGGATGTATCCCTCCTTAAGATCATAACCATAAAGCTTGCCAACCGTTTGCCATTTCATGGCATTAAAGCCCCCACGCACATCTCTGAGGATATCATAGGTAGACGTATTCAAGTGGCGCTCTATCATTTTGACCAGGATTTTCCCTTGGGTACGGGACAGGTTCTTAAGTGGATCCGTAAAATCGTCCTTGACATCCTTTTGGATGGTTTTGGCATACTTCTTAGCCTTTCCGGTTTTCATACCCTCTGTTTCTGCCTCATACTTGCGATACAACCGGATACTTTCGATGGCATATGGGAGAACATCCATTGCGTAACGTCGGTAACGCATATACTGACGGTATTCTTCATCATTGGAAAAAACGGGTGGAGCTTTGATGACAACTTCAGGCATAGTTGCTACCACAATAGTATCTGTGCCGTTGATACGGATTCTCATCACCCGACCATCTTGATGGACTATTGTGGTATCAAAGACCATTTCAGACTGGCTGGTTACCTCCCCAGTAATCGCAATAATGCAGAATAAGAATATAGTTAGAAATAGACGATTCATCCGGGATTATAACGACGAAGATACTCTCCTAGTTTACAGTCCCGGTAACCTCTTGCACAAATGGGAATTTATTAACGAACAACAGTGACATCACCATATAAAGTCTGTTGGCGGGCGATTCCACCCAGGAGGTATTCGATCCTGATCACATATACACATACGCCCGGCATCACAAGTTCATCATCAAAAAACCCATCCCAGTTGAAAGGATTCTCTTTTGACCCATACATCAGATTACCCCATCGGTCAAAAATAGTGCCCTCCATTGCAGTTACTTCAAGATCTGCGCCAAAGCTCATGCTGAATATATCGTTGATGCCATCTCCATTTGGGGAGAATACATTGGGTATGTAGATTTCATTGTTTACTTCGGGAATAATACAATCCGTTCCGGGATATACAACCACCTCTTGTGATACCGTGTTGCAAGGGGTTGTCACTTCAATGCTATACAATCCGGGAGTCGTGACTTGTAGTGTCGGCGTGGAAGACCCATCATTCCAGAGATAACCTGCAACAAATGGTTGTGAGGCATCCAGATTGATTATATCGCCTTCACACCAGGAGATCGAAGGATCGAGATTGAGTTGTGGAATGCGGGTATCATAAACAATCACGATATTATCATAGACAACGCCACAATCATTGCTAAGCTGCAAAGAATATATAAGGGCTTGATCAGCGACGATCGTTGGCTGGGTACTACCATCTTGCCAACTGATTTCAAAAGAAGTAGATGGAGCAGCAAGCGTGATGGATTCACCCGGGCACAACGTAGTATCTGAGCCGAGACTAAAAGGATTGGGTCCATCGAGATAATTTATCGTCATGGTATCGGCAGCGTCTCCACAGCGGTTCGATTCGGATAGCGTATAAGTGCCGGCAGATGAAACCATAAATGTTGGTGTGGAAGATCCATCCTGCCACTCGATACTTGTTTCGGCATCTGCGGAGGAGATCAACAATAAAGTGATTCCTTCACAAAGCGTGGTATCAGGACCTAATACCGGTGTGGGGGGTACACCGGAGATGTCAACGGTTATAGTGTCTGTATCGGCACCACAACTGTTGTTAACGATAAGAACAAACACACCGGATTGATTTGTCGTATAATCAGGTGTTGAAGCTCCATCCTGCCACAGGTAATTTACGCCGGATATTCCGGATTGGATGGTGACGATTTCGCTGGCACAGACCAGGATATCATTTCCCAGATCCACTTGAGGGCCTTGTGTGCTTTCTATTACTTCAAGCGTATCACTTGTCGAACTACAATCATTGGAGATGATCAGGATGATTGTTTCTTCTAAAGTAGATAGATACGAATTGCCCGTAGACCCATCCTGCCACAGATACTCCACATTGGCAATGCCGGGGGTAAGTGTGATGATTTCACCCGGACATAGTGTTTGGTCGACGCCAAGGTTGAGTAGCGGGACATCAGGTAAAGCATTTACCTGAATCGTATCAAAAGAAGTACCGCAATTATTAGAGATTTCTGCAAAGACTTGCCCAATCCCGGTAACATTATAGCTAACACCTGTAGAGCCATCAGGCCACAGAATCGTTACACCGGGTGTATTGATAGAGAGCGTAAATGATTCACCGGAGCATAGCGAAGTATCGGTACCCAGATCAAGCGGTGGAGAGGCGGTAAACAAGCCGACCTGTAGCGTATCAAATGCAGATCCACATGCATTACTTACCTCTACGGTCACAAGACCAACATCATCAACCGTATAGGTCGCTGAAGCGGAACCATCCTGCCAGAGCCAGGTATCGACATTTGAAAAAACAGGAGAGAGGACTACCTGGTCACCGGGGCATATCTGAATATCATTACCCAGTGCTGCGGATGGTGCCGGTCCTCCATCTATAATGATGGTGGTATCCGTCTCCATTCCGCAAGAGTTACTAACCGTAACACTATAGGTGCCTGGTGCATTGACGAGGAGTTGTTGGTTCTGAGAGTTGTCGTTCCAGAGATAATTCACGCCAGAGATCGCAACATCAAGTGTAACGCTCAGACCCTGGCACAAATTTAACTGAGAGGGCAAATCAACCAGAGGAGGACTATCATAGACAGTAACTACGATCGTATCTGCTTCCAGGCTGCAGGAATTAAAAACCTGGACAACGTATGTACCAGAGCTATTGACGATAAGAGAATCTGCCGTGCTGAAATCCTGCCAGAGATATTCTGCACCTGGATTATTGGCATATAAAATGATTTGTTCGCCGGGACACAGACTGACATCAGATCCAAAATCGGGAGGGCTGACCAGGGAAGTATACCCAACATTGACGGCATCAGAACCAGTGCCACAAAAATTGGAAATGGTCAATGAATATGTACCCGGTCCTGAAACAAGGAAATAATCTTCGGTTGAATTGTCCTGCCACAGATAGGGACCGGTTTCGTTAGTTGATAACAGCAAAGTTTCACCATCACACAATATTGTATCCGATCCCAGGTCAATATCCGGGGATTGGATGACGGTCACTTCAATATTATCAATGCCTGTTCCGCATCCATTGGTTACAAAAACCGTATATAACCCGGCATTGACAATCTCATAATTGGGTTCAGAGCTTCCGTCCTGCCAGAGAATATCTCCGAGACCGGGATCGATTTCGATTTCAAGGATTTCGCCATCACATAGGGTTTGTTCATCAGGGCCAATCTCTATCTCGGGCACCTCAAGATCTGTGAATTCAATTTCATCGCTTTCTATTCCGCACATGTTGCTGATGGTAAGAGAATACGTACCACCGATGGATACTGTATAGGTTGGCAATGTGGTATTATCCTGCCATAAGAAATCACCCAGGGAAGGATCAAACGAAAAATCGACCTCATCACCAAAACAGAGTATGTCATCATTGCCCAGATCGAATGGAGAGGGTGGGGCCATATAAAAGACTGTAATCTCATCGGTGTAAACCGCACAACCATCATCTAAGGTGACAGCGTAGGTTCCTGCAGTAGTAATGGTATAATCAGGACCATTGGATCCATCCTGCCACTCATATTCAGTGAGTTCGGGATCTAGCATTATTTCATATTCATCACCAAGACACAAAGTGAGTTGGGGAGGGCCGATATCGGGGGCTTCGTGATTACCGTTAATGGTGATTTCAATAGAGTCAACGCCATAATTGCATCCATCGGAAATGGTCAGGCTGTATACTCCACTCTCCGTGACGACCAGGGTCGGATTGTGACTCCCATCTTCCCAGGTATAATTTACATCAGGAATACCGGGATCAATTTCATAGGAAAAACAAGCGGTTTCCGGTCCATTCAGCTCCAGATCCAGTAGTCCGGGCATTGCACCTTCGGTGACAACGACATCTTCATAATAATAGTAGGAAAGGGTTTGCTGACCTGAGCAGAGCGGATTATCATCTGTTTCGGCATCTGAATAAAAATTGCCAAGGGTGATATATTGTTCGCCTCCTGCTGCCTGGAAACATCCGGAGATCAAAGTCCAGTTTGCGTAATCACTTATAAATCCAAGATCGGATTCAATCTGGGGGTCGACATCAATGTGCGTCACGCCACCAGTTGGTTGAGTAACAGAGAAATAAGCACCAATGGTCATAACGGAGCAACCAAACTCTGCCGGGCTGACATAAAAACTGACAGCATACCACTCTCCTGCTATCAATGGCTGGTCAAGAGGAGCTGACATGTATTCTCTGTACTCGAACTGGGGCAGTTTGGTGTATCCGCCGGCATACCCAACACCAGTCAGTGCTTCCTGATTACCAAAAAAATTAGTAGGAACATCAACTGTACCGGAGGTGCAGCAGACATTAAAAATATCAGGGGTGCCTTGTGTTGGGGCAATCCAGGGCGGAGCAGCCGTCGGGCCGGAGCCTCCGAAACTTTCGGGACAAAACGCAAGGGTTTCAAAACTATAATTCGGAACCAGGTTTTGCGCGGTTAGCAGGGATAAATTCCCAATAAAAAGGAGGAGGAGTAGGATTCCTTTAAGGAAAAAAGTAGCCATTAGTTTGGGTATCATTATTGCAATCACACTTCTCTTTCCAAAAGAAAGATAATCATTAGGATACAAAGCTACCTCAAATTGTTGCCTGAGTATCCCTTCAGATGGCTAAATTGGAAAAGAAGCGAATAAAGGAGGAATTTATCAGTCCATACAGAGGAACCTAAACCTTAGGGTGTTTAAAAAGCCAAATCCTGACCGCCCCTTTACCCAAGCCCAACCTCTGCCTGAAGTGCTAATGGAAGGAGTCGGAACAACATTGGGATCAATGGATTATGCAATCAACTGTTCCAGTAGTTTTTTAGTGGCTTTAATGCCGTCAACTTCGGACAAACGGGAGCCTTCATATTCTATACCGAGGTACCCTTTGTACCCGGACTTTTTTACAATCGTTATCATCCGCTGAAAGTCAATCGTTGTTTCGGTTCCCGAAGCATCAAAGTCATATGATTTGGCACTTACGGCTTTTGCGAAAGGCATTAGCTCTTCCACCCCCAGGTAGCGGTCATATTCTTCAACGCAGCTGCTGTGACCCTTGCCATCATCAGTATGCCTCAGACAAAAATTGCCAAAATCGGGCAAAGTGCCACAACCGGGCATGTTGATTTCTTTGATAACACCAGAGAGCCATTTTCCATCCGAGCTGAGTCCGCCATGGTTTTCAACAATCACATTGATTCCGACATTTGCTGCAAAGGTGGCGAGCATCCCCAGGCCATCGACTGCTGCGGAATGAAGTGCTGCGGCATCATCAGAAACACCATATGCATTGACCCGGATGGAATGGCAACCCAGCGTTTTAGCCGCTTCAACCCATTTGTAATGATTCGTTACAGCCGCCTTCCTGGTTGTATCATCGAGCTCAGCAAGGCCACCTTCACCATCAATCATAATCAGCAGTTGTTTTACACCTGCATCCTCTGCTCGGGCATTCATTTCAGCCAGGTATTGGCTATCCAATGCTTTGTCTTTAAAAAATGTATTGACATATTCAACACCGTAAATGCCGAAATCAAGTGCTGCTTTACGCGAAAAATCAAGATGGTCCAACGATTTACTTCTCAACGCTCTATGAAGGCTCCATTGCGCAAGCGATATCCTGAAACGTGGCCCGGCAGTTGGTTCAAGGGATGATACATATCCGGAAAGTCCAGGCAACATAGTCAGCGCCATAGTCCCTAAAGCGCCTGTTTTAATAAATGATCTCCTTTTAAAATCTGACATAGCACAAAGAGGTTAGCTAAATAGTAAGTTTTTCATAAAATCTGATTTTGACATATATCAGACCCTAAAATAATGATATCATTGTCATCAGGCAGATACCTGGAAAAGAGTCATCCAAATTCTAAACAAACAGTGATTTAATTCCTTATAATCTCCTGACCTTAATGGCATCATCAAAGCCCTAACCTCCTCAGGCACCACAACAGTCGGGCTAAAGAATTGAATTAGAGCGTATTTTTATATTTCCAACAGCAAATCACTTATTGTGCATCAAGTTCCAATATATCTGAGGATTATTATTCTATTGTCCTTTTCAGGTCTTCTCTTCTGCAAAGAAAAGGACGGTATGCCGACAAATCAAGGGGCTCCCCCACCGGTTCAAAAGGCATTGATTGTACAGACGCTCATTGCCACTGCGCAGCCGTTGAGTGCGGATATTGAAGTGCCCGGCACTATCCTGGCCAATGAGACCGCAGAAATCCATCCTGAAGTATCGGGACGGTTGGTTCAACTTAATATCAAAGAAGGAACAAACGTCTCCGTGGGCGCCCTGCTGGCAAAACTAAATGATGGCGATCTACAGGCACAATTCCGAAAACTTGAAGTCCAGCTTAAAATAGCGGAACAAACAGAAAAGCGACAGGCAGAATTGGTTAAAATCCAAGGTATAAGCCAACAGGAATATGACCTCAGCCTGTTAAGCGTGCTTAACATCAAGGCGGATATGGATATCATCAGGGAGAGTATCCGGAAAACTGAAATCCGTGCCCCGTTTGGCGGAAGACTTGGTTTGAAGAACGTGAGTCCGGGTGCATATGTAACTCCATCCTCTGTGCTCACGACGATAAGCCAGGTCAGCAGTTTAAAAATCCAGTTTAACGTCCCGGAACGATATGGTGCTCAATTAAAACCGGGATTGCCCGTTTCCTTTTCAATTGATGGAACCAGCAAAACCTTTACCGCAACCGTGATCGCCTCAGAGATCAGTATTGATGAAAACACACGGAGCCTGGCAGTCCGGGCATTGATCAAACAAAAAGATCCCGCACTGATTCCTGGCGCGTTTGCCAAAGTAAAAATCGTATTAGGTAAAAACAATGAAGCCCTGATGGTTCCGAACAGTTCCATCATTCCATCCGGCAGAAAGAAACTGCTTTATGTCTATGAAGGAGGCAAGGCGATGATGAAAGAAGTGACGACGGGCGTGAGAGATAGTACGAATATTCAGGTACTGACGGGGATAAAGCCAGGGGATACGGTGATTACATCCGCGATGTTGTTTTTGAGGCCGGGGTTGGCGGTGGAGTTGGCTAAGATCAATTGATCTTAGCCTTGGTGAGTTGTGAGTTGCGGTTGCTGAGCTGAAGCACATGGTTGAGCTTTAGCAAGTCGAAGCATGAGTTGTGCGCTGTGAGAAAAGTAAGTAAAATAAGGTGAAGAGGTAACATTTGGGGGTAGTCGGGACACTAAGTGGTGATAGTTTTATTTCACCTTTTAAAATACAAAGCCATGTTTTTAAAACTCGCCCACACCAAGTTAGATGTTTACAAATATTCAAGAAAACTGATACTTGATGCATATAGAGTTACGAAATTGCTTCCTAAAACAGAGCGTTATGGATTAATTGCTCAAATTAGAAGAGCAGCAATTTCAATACATCTCAATGTAGCAGAAGGTTCCTCAAGGAAAACAAGACCAGACCGAAAGCGATTTTTTGAAATTTCCAGAGGATCACTGATCGAAGTAGATACAGCTATCGGGGTTACTTATGATTTAGGCTTTTTAACGGTTGACCAGGTGAGCGATTTAGGCGAAACAATTGTCAACACGTTTAAGGTTTTAACCGGACTGATTGCAAGTCAAGAATGAAACAAATACACATATTAATTCTGGTGAGGGACTGTCGTGAAGAACAGCGAGAACTGTATTTCCAATACTCACAACTCACAACTCACAACTCACAGAATGAACTTATCTGAACTCTCCCTCCGCCGTCCTGTGCTCGCGATCGTATGTTCCATCCTGATCATCATCTTCGGGGTGATTGGATATTCTTTTTTGAGTGTGCGGGAATATCCGGCGATTGATCCAGCGGTCATCAATGTACAGACATCGTATGTAGGGGCTAATGCGGACATCATAGAACAACAGATCACTGAACCACTAGAAAAGGCTATCAATGGAGTGCAGGGAGTCGTCAATATCACCAGCACCAGTGCACAGGGTAGTAGTAATATCACGGTGGAGTTTGAACTGGGCGTAGATCTTGAACGGGCTGCTAATGATGTGCGGGATAAAGTATCCCAGGCTATCGGCAATCTGCCGCAGGATATAGATGCACCGCCCACTGTCAATAAATCGGATTCAGATTCAGATCCGATTGTATTCCTACAGATCCAAAGCCAGACCAAGGATTTGATGGAGCTCACAGACTATGCTGAGAACGTGGTGCAAGAACAATTACAGACCATATCAGGGGTAAGTTCTGTCAATGTATTTGGTCGGCGGTATTCCATGCGCCTATGGATTGATCCTTCAAAACTTATCGCCCATAAACTTACCATAGGAGATATTAAAGCTGCGTTAGACAGAGAGAATATTGAATTACCCGGCGGAAAAATCCGTGGCAATGCAACCCAACTCATCATCAAGACGTACGGCAAGCTTACCACTGCTGAGGAGTTTAATGATCTAATCCTGCTTGAAAATGATAATGCAGTGATCCGGTTTAAAGATGTAGGATATGCGGAGCTGGCGCCTGAGGAAGATGAACGTGCTTCCAGAAAAAACAATATTCCTTCTGTCAACATGGGAATTGTTGCCCAACCAGGAAGTAACCAGATTGAGATCGTTGACGAAATATATAAGCGCCTGGAGAGCATTAAGAAGGACATGCCTTCGGATATTCTCCTGGAAGTGGGTTATGACCGCACGACGTTTGTGCGTGATGCCATCGTGGAAGTAAAGGAAACGCTGATCATTGCTATATCCCTTGTGGTGATCATCATCTTTTTATTTTTCCGCGAATGGACGATTGCCCTTCGACCACTCATTGATATTCCGGTATCCTTATTGGGAGCGTTTTTTATAATGTATATTATGGGTTTTTCCATCAATGTCTTGACCCTATTGGCAATTGTACTAGCTACCGGTCTGGTGGTGGATGATGGGATCGTGGTCACGGAAAACATCTTTAAAAAGATGGAAGCAGGGATGAATAAATACAGAGCTGCACTTGAAGGATCAAAAGAAATTTATTTTGCAGTCATTGCTACCTCCTTCACCCTGGCGATTGTGTTTTTACCGATCATCTTCCTTGAGGGTTTTGTCGGAAAATTATTCAGGGAGTTTGGCATTGTGCTGGCCGGTGCGGTACTCATCTCTGCATTTGTGTCGCTCACACTTACACCTGTACTCAATATTTTACTCACGAGGAAGGGCGGGCACAAACACTCCAGGTTTTACCTTTGGACAGAGCCTTTTTTTGTAGGGATGGAAAATCTTTATAAGAAGAGTCTGACTTCCTATATGCGAATCCGGTGGATGTCGTTGATCATGATCATCGCCTGCATCGGTATCATTTATTTCATCGGGCGAAAAATTCCATCTGAGCTCGCTCCGATGGAAGATCGCAACCGGGTACGTGTCAGCCTTACCGGACCTGAAGGAGCGGATTTTGATTTTACAGATGAAGTTACGATGAAGGTTGTTGATGAGTTGATGGATTCGATTCCAGAAAGATATATCGTGCTTTCATTTGCACCGGGCTTTGGAGGAAGTCAAGGAAGCAATGCATCCTTTATCAGTATGGGCCTTAAAGAACCTGAAGAACGGGAGCGGTCCCAGCAGGAAATCGCGCAGCAGATGAGTCGCATGTTTAAACAGTATACCAATGTCAGAGCTTTTGCCATCCAGGAACAAACGATTTCGGTGGGTCTTGGCGGAAGAGGATCGTTTCCGGTTCAGTATGTACTGCAGCATCTCAACTTTGATAAACTGAAGGAAAAAGTACCCCAGTTTATGGAAGAAGTCAGGAAGAGCCAAGTCTTCCAGGGATTTGATGTCAACCTGAAATTCAATCAGCCTGAACTACAGATCACCATTGATCGATTGCGGGCCAATGAACTCGGTGTATCGGTTCTTGAGGTCAATAACACATTGCAGTTGGCACTCAGTGGCAGGCGATTTGGCTATTTCATTATGAATGGCAAACAATACCAGGTCATCGCGCAAGTCGAACGGATTGACCGGGATGACCCGCTAGACCTGAAATCCTTTTTTGTGCGAAACAACAGGGGAGACCTCATACAACTTGACAATCTTGTGAAGATGGAAGAGATGGCCAATCCGCCAACGATCTTCCACTTCAACAGATTCAAGAGTGCTGTCGTACAGGCAGGTCTGGCGCCGGGAAAAACGATAGGGGATGGTATAGCTGAAATGGACAGGATAAAATCCGAAGTACTTGACGAAAGTTTTAAGACTTCGCTCAGTGGGGCATCTCGGGATTTTGCCGAGAGCTCCTCAAATATATCCTTTGCATTCCTCCTTGCGCTGGTGTTAATCTTCCTGGTCCTCGCCGCCCAATTTGAAAGTTTTATCGATCCGATCATCATCATGATCACGGTGCCACTGGCGCTTGCAGGAGCAGTTCTTACGATGTGGTTGTTTGGTCAGACACTCAATATATTTTCACAGATAGGTATTATCCTTCTGATCGGATTGGTGACTAAAAACGGAATCCTGATTGTCGAGTTTGCCAATCAGAAACGAAGACACGGTGAGCTTAAGATGACAGCAGCGATAGACGCCTCTGTTGCCAGGTTAAGACCCATTTTGATGACCACGCTGGCCACCACACTGGGTGCATTACCGATTGCATTGGCCGTAGGTTCGGCCGGTACCAGCCGCGTACCATTAGGAATTGTCATTGTAGGAGGGATGTTGTTTGCCCTTATCCTGACGCTCTATATTGTGCCGGCCCTGTATTCGTATCTCTCTTCTAAAAAAGCAGTGAGTTCTTTTGAAGCCGCCATCGCTGAACCCGTGACGGCCGTCGGACATGAATAATATTTGAATAATTTTATACGTGCTGAAGAAAATGCGTTTATATCCAATAGTTCAAAACCATCAGTCCCTGGCGCGGACGCCCATACTGGTGTTCCTTGCATTGATTGTTTTTAGTTTTCCATATCGCCTCCGCGCGCAGCAGTTGCTCACGTTGCAGGATGCGATCGCAATTGCGTTGCAAAACAATTATGATATCCAGTTGGCTGAGAGTGATTCCGCGCGGTTAGGGTTAGATTACACGTACCGTAATGTTGTCTTTCTTCCACGACTAAATGCAAATCTCGGAACCACGTGGACCCAAAACAATCAACAGCAGGTGTTTTCAGATGGGACAGACAGGATGGGCGATGTGGCTACCAACAACCTTAATGCTTCGATCACACTCAACTGGACACTCTTTGATGGTATGAAAATGTTTGCCCTGAAAAAGAAGGCTGAAGAGTATGCACAGTTGGGTCAGCTGGGGGTCAAAAACCAGGTCGTCAATACGATCGCTGAAGTGATCAATACATATTACATTATCGTCAGGCAGAAACAACAACTGAAGGCCATTGAAGAGCAGATGCAGATCAACCAGACGCGCGTAGATCTTTCGCAACGCAAACTGGAAATAGGCATGGGAAGCCGGCCAGAATATCTTCAAAGCCAGATAGACCTCAATGCCCAGGTATCCGCAAAACTGCACCAGGAGACCTATATACGGGAACTGAAGGCGATATTGAACCAACGCATCAACCCAACGCCGGCAGGGCAGGACAATCCATTACCCATAGACTATGAAGTAAGTGATACGATTCCTATCGATTTTGATATCACACTTGAAGCGATCCGAAATAACCTTGAGCAAAGCAGTCCATTTCTCCAAATCAGCCGGAAGAATCTTGAAATTGCAGGCCTCTCTCTTAAAGAAATCAAAGCTGATCAATATCCTATTGTTCAGTTTAACTCAGCGTATAACTTTAGCCTCACCAATAACGATGTAGCGCTGAACCCATTCCTGCCATTGACAAACCGAAACCGTGGTTTTAATTATGGGTTTTCTGCAGTAATACCTATTCTCAATTACCGGAACACCCATCGGCTGATCAAACAGGCAGAGTTAAATATCGGGTATCAGAACATATTATATAACAGTGAGCGGTCAGCGCTTAACCTGAGCGTGGTCAACGCCTATAACACGTATGAGTTGCAAAAAGAAGCGCTCGCCCTGGAAGAGGCCAACATATTATTGGCGAAAGAAAATGTGTCTATCTCGATGGAGACCTATCGTCTTGGATCGACTACATTCATTCAGTTGCGCGAAGCGGAGAAGAGTCTGGAGGATGCGTATGACCGATTGATTGCGGCACGGTATAATGCGAAGGTGGCGGAGACGGAGTTGTTGAGGCTGAAGGGGGAGTTGGTTAGGTGAGTTGTGAGTTGTGAGTCGAGTTGTTTTGTCAAGTAGGAAAAAACTTGTAAACAGATTGGTTTATAATCCTGCCATCTTCATCCAGGATCTGGACAAAGGTTGTTGTGTCGTTTTTCACGATGTTATAACTTAAGACATGCTGACGCAGCGGTTGGGGGCTCTATTTTCTATAGATGTGATCAATTACAATCTTAATTACCTGAGGATAGAATAAGGGAATTGTAAAGTTCACAGAGCCATTTATCTTCCATTCGTCCTTCGATAGCTGGCGTCCTTCGATATTTCCTTTTAAGACCGGATAATAATCACTCAGCCAGGTACTGTTATGATAGTCAAAGCATTGGGCAGTAGATAATGCAGAATCTTTAAGGGCAAATGATGTACTACTCGAATCGATTACAAAATTCAGCATATAACTAAACCAGTCATCGCCATTTCCATCACAGTGTCCGTTGTAAATAACGTGTTGAAAAACGAGATTTGCTCCTTCCTCCATGGTGTATTCATATTGCTGTTTTTAGTCTATACCGAACTAATTGGAAGCTCCGGCGCTCTATAGTTTAAACTTACGAGACATATAAACTTTAGCATACTTAGGCTTAAAAGTTTGCTCATGGATGATGTTAAGGAACTGAACAATACCTTAAATATCCCAATCCCCAAATCTGAGAGTTCCTGATTTATTTTCCACGTTTACTTCTATCAGTGGATTGATTCGCTTGAGGTGAGTAAGAAATGCTGATTCGCGATGTGGGGAAATCAGGATATAAGGATACTTACTTCCCTTTTTCAGGGTTATGTAGAGTCTTTTAAACGAAACTGCGTTGGAGGATAAGGCCAGATAAGATCTTTCAACCTTGGTGATCGAATCGATGCTCACACTACCGGTTTGGATTCCCCAGATTCTGAATACCAGGGTATTCCCGCTGATGACATATTGAAATCCAAGCACCATGATGATGATGGGTACGACGATGATGAGCGCAATGCGTGCCTGTGTCTCGTCCTGAAATAGCTTGTCACTTTAAAAGCTATCAGGATGGAAAATACAAAGAAAAAGGC
>JAWXAW010000198.1:0-2900 GCA_034439675.1 Saprospiraceae bacterium
GGGCAAGGAGATAGGGGCGAGGGCTAGAGGCCAATTGATTAGATATTTTATAAAAAGGGGTTCATTAGCTTGGACCCCTTTTCTTTTTTAATCGAATGGTTTTCAAGACATTATTTCCGATATTTAATAAATGCAATGCCATTATGGCATCGGTCAAGTGAAATACAGGCCATTTTGACATAAAAAAATGCGGTGGAATGCCTTTTGAGTTTAGGTGAATATTCGATTCATCTAAAAATTTAAAAAGCTATGAAATCATACGCATGTAATCCCGGAGCCAGGACAAGGTTCAATGCTCCAGTTGGAGGGTTTGTCAACCCCTATTTTCCCCGCTTTACCAATGAAGAAACAAGCAAATTCTCGGTAGCCAATCGTCCGGCTGCAAATATCATTCGGGAAGAGAATGGCTTTAAGATCGAACTGGCTGTTCCCGGACTAGCAAAGGATCAGATCAGGATTGAGCTCCAGGAAAACCACCTGGTCATCACAGGTCCCGCACTTGCTGCTGACGCAAAGCCAAAGTTTGTCCGTGAAGAATTTGACTACACAGGCTTTAAGAGAGCTTTCAAGTTGAATCATACCGCAGACACAGAGGCGATGAGCGCCACTTTTGACCAGGGCATTTTGACCCTCGTCATTCCGGACAAAGTACCCGTGACCACAAAAATCAATATTGTATAACCTTAAAACCTATCAGATCATGACCTATTCAAAATTTAATGCACCTGCGCCGTCTACCTCCCTCAATAAATGGATAGACACGCTTTTCAACACCACGCTGGCTGATGCGATGGGCACGGATTTTACAAATTCCGCTCCATCCGTCAATATCGTGGAGCATGATGCCCATTATACTATGCAGCTGGCAGCGCCCGGGCTGCAGAAAAGTGATTTCAGCATCAATATCGAAAATGAATACCTGGTGATCGCTGCCGAAAAGAAAACGGAAAAAGAAGAAAACCGTAATGAAGGCAAGTTCACCCGCAAAGAATTTAATTACAATTCGTTCAAACGATCATTCCAACTTGATGAAAACATCAACCGCGAAGGAATAGCTGCGTCCTATGAAAATGGAGTACTCAGCATCACCCTTCCAAAAAAAGAGGAGAACTGGAAGAAACCAAGTTCCAATACGATTGAGATCAAGTAATGTGATTTAGAAGTTGAGTGTAGAAAAGGCCATCCTTACGGATGGCTTTTTTTATTTACCATAGAAGAACGAAATACGGTTGACTTTGTCATCATACGTGACCACCTCTTTGTTTTTATGAAAATCAAAATAACTCAACAGCCCGAAGTCTCCTGAACAAAAGGCCGTATGGGTCAGCAGCGTTCCCAACACGGTCATGGACCAAAATGGGGTGGCAAATACTAAAAGGACTAACCCTACTGAGGTGATCACCACAAATGGAGCAAGCGCGACAACCTGAAATTCCCTTTTACTCGCTACAAATTGATCCGCTACTGCTAAAAAGTAAAATTTCCTGAGGTTGGCATCATAGGAAGTGTGCTCAGCTCCCTGTGATTTGTATGCCAGCACGTGGATGTATTCGTGTATGGGAAGCAGGAGAAAGGCAATGGCAAAACCATAGCAGAGGTTAACCAGTCCTTCACTGATCGTAAAAGTTCCCAATTGAAAATGTCTGACTAACAAATAACCGACAGTGGCAAAGATGAGCAGGTTGCTCAGCATATACAGGTTAGAAAACCGTGTTCTTTTATTGATGTATGTCCGGACAAATGGCACCAATTCCATGTGTTCGAGTCTATTGAGCAGCATATAGCCATTCGACTCCACTGTATCAGGTTTGAGGTTCATTTGTGCATGTTGATCCTCAAAGATATCGGATTGAAGTTATTCATGCATCAAACGGTGTGCATAGGTTGGATATCCGGTCGTTGCAGGCACCGTAAACGCGAAGACGTCTAATCCATCGCGATGCGCAGTCATCGAGATATCCACACCGTCATCGATGATGATGTAATCGTCCTGTTCGATGGTTTTACCATCCAGCATTCCCGACCCGCTAATGATATAAAGCGAACGTATCACATTCTTATCTCCTTCCCAGTTAAAAGGACTCTCCGTCATGCGGATGCGCCTTATATCCACACCGGGTGTATCAAGGTGGATAAGCCCCTTTTCTCCCGCATAATGGATGATAGAGGTACCACCTGTTTCAGTCACCTCAAAAGCGCCTCCTTTGTAGTCATCATACGTTGCATCCTGTTGACGTGTTTTGGAAAGATCCGGATCCACCCAAATCTGGAAGATGACACCTCCCTTTTCGATGTGCTCTGCATGAGAGATTCCTTTTCCAGCCCGGATGATTTGTACATCTCCGGCCTCCAGAGGTTTCCATTCATTCATCTTGGTATCAAAGTGCCGGATATTGCCTTCCAGGACAAATGACATGATCTCAAATCCCTGGTGCGGATGCAAGCCAATGGTACTGTCGAGCAGGCCTTCTGCACGCGCCCAATAAAAAAGGGAAGAATACGGACGAACAAATCCCCCGTCCTGTGGAAAGCCGATGGGCTTGTTTTCTATAATCTTTCCGTTGTTAAATGCTCCGGATGCTTGTTGTGAAATAGGTATGATTCGCATGCCCGGGTAAACAAATTAATTCAGCGTCTGTTCAAAATGGCATAGGGCGAAGAGCATAGGGCATAGGGTCTGTCTGGACGTAGATTTTACAAGGCTCGATTTCAAGATTCCAATCGGCATGCCAGAAGGTCAGTTAATAGTGAAATCCCATTGAGGATTTCTATGCCTGGAAGTTGGATAGTGCGATGCAATGAGCCTAGTCGAAATGTTCATTTCACCTACAACGAAAAATCCATTAAGTAGGGGTTCAATATATTGAACCCCTATATTTTGAACCCCTATATTTTGAACC
>JAWXAW010000199.1:0-5647 GCA_034439675.1 Saprospiraceae bacterium
GCCCCATAATCACCATATGAAACAGGCCATTGATTGCCTGAATGAACTTGAACTCCAAGCATCGTAGGAGAAGTGATTGCAAATCCAAATTCAGCCTCATTTATGATATTTGTTTGAATTCCAGATAAAAGGTTAGGTCCAAACATGTGCAAATTGATCCAGAAATTGTCCATGTTATTGCAGAAAAAAGTATTGAAACCCGAATTCTCAAATTCAATACCATTATTTCCCACCATCACCTCTGCAAGGTTTCGATTGACTGAGTTGGATAGAATATCGGATCGATAAGCACCTACACCTATAATGCCGCGCGTTTGATGCTCTTCATCATTCATAAAGATGACATCATTGTCTTCCACCTTGATCCCATTGGTATTGATGATATGAATACCTGTGGAGGCCAGCGCGTCATCAATCAACAGATCATTGTTCAAAATCTCGCCTTCGGCCGGATCCAGTTTTGCATTCCGAACGAGTATCCGGGTATTGATTCCCAGAAAATAAAATGACGTGATCAGATCATTGTCCTCAATCTCAAAATCATTTGCTACATCTTCAATGGAGATGCCCCGCATACCCTCATTAATTTCATTGCCCTTGATGATGGCCTTTTGAGGTCTTACCAGTGTAATACCTCTGGTAAACCCAAAGCCCGGACTTGGTGTCGACAAGGTGATTTCATTTCCCTGGATTGTATTGGACGACTCTAATCCATAGACCCCAAACATGAGATTGTCCATTGTATTATCACTGATATTGGACACGACACTGATCATGTTGATGGCAAATTGATTCAGATCGAGGAGCGGATCCGGAAGGGTCCTTCTGAAGCCACCTTCAAAATCATAAAAATCCGTACCCGAAATATCCGATACCGTTTCATCCCGCAGGATGATCCCATTTCGCATATCATGGATCTTATTCCGATCAGTGCCCTCTGCACCATCATACCCTATATGCAATCCGACAGTACGAGACAGATAAACGGCAGCGAAACCCTGATCATAGGGTGTCTCTGCCGGGGTCGTAGGCCATGAAGGGTAATAATAGTGTCCCGGATATGGATCAGGTAATGTAGTCGATGTATAAAACTCACAACCCCAAATCTGACCACGATGTATGAGCTTATCTTCCGTATCTTCTTCAAATGGATCGGCTGTTGATATACCAATATAATTATTGATAAAATCTGTTCCAAAACATACCATCCCTGCCAGGCCGGATAATTTCATCCCGATATTGGCATCCTCTATAAAACTGTAGTAGGAATGCAGATATACCTGGCCTTTTGTTTCTATCCCCTGCCACATATCGCCACATCCGGAGAGATAACAGTTGCTCATGCTCAAATCAGCTTCAACCCGAATCATTGATTCTTCCTCCATCTTTAGCTTCATACCTGTCCAGGATCTTTCCTTGTTAATTACCAGTATCCCCTTGATTAAATAACAAGTGCCCGGATTGAGTGTAACTGTAGTAACGTTTGTCTCCTGTTCAGTCGTACCAATACTCGTCCATGACGAACACCCGCACGGCGAGGTGATGATCGCCTGTGCTGTAAGTGTGCCTGTTAGAGTATGGATCAACATGATCATCATTATGAGTACCGGCTTTAGCATATGGCCGGTTTGATCCCATGAATATACATGGGAAAAGTTATACCTTTTCATCTTATTTAGTTTTGACCGCTGGCCTCATTCGCTCCGACAGCATCGTGGGGTCAGTGGTTATTTTAAAAAATGGTTACTTTATGTCAATGTCAATCGGACTTCATGCACCAGACCTCTTGTCTGCACAAGAGTTCTCAGCATGAGTCCGAAAAAGGAGTCTTGTTCTAGCGAGGTATATTCTGTGGCAAGAATATATATGCATATGAGGCACCTTGGTATTCAGGGTTGGTGGTCATAGCATTTCAAATTTCTTCTAACAAAAATGTCCATCACCGATATTGCATGGAGCATGCATACCATCAGATGATTTGATTCAATAAAAAATAGCTCGATTGGGTCAGGCAATAATCACTTAATGAGGTATTTAACCTCAACTACTTCTAAAAACAACTGTCAATTCTTATCTCCAAAACAATATAAAGAGGAGAAAATAAATATAAAGGGCAGCATGAAACTTCTAATCACGGCTGATAAGAATAAAACTGTTTGAAGTACTGAATTAGAAAAAAACGAATATCAAAGCATAAAATGTTAAAATCTTAGAAATGCTCAACTATTTTAAATTCTAACAGGGACTTTACCTAGCCATCTCATAAAAATTTACAAATCATCTTTTCCACGCAAATGAAGAAATCATCTTGTCGATATCTTCTTTAATAAATGCTGAAATTGGTGCCAGACTATCCGGCTGGACTTTCGAATCAAAGTAGAGGGCTGCTTTAAAAAAATGCGCAGTGGTATCGGTTAGAAAAAAGTGAACAGGCGAGGCCGCAGGGCCGCTCCAGTTTAAAGTAAGCCCACCGACGCCCTGTGCATTAGTGACCCTGGATTCTTCCATATAGTTTGCTCGTTCGTTAATCTTCGAAGCAATCATGAAAGCATCGCTGACGAGATCATTATACTCCTCCTTGGTGTGCAACGGCAGGTAACTGCAATGGATACGGGCATTAAACGCAGGCATCGCGAGATCAAACCAGCACTTTTCCTTTTTCATGTTGATCTCTGCGTAGGCTGGATACTGAAATGTAAACGGACACGCCGGATCATCATACATCTTATACTCCCGCGCCGGATATTCAATTCTAGGATATGCACGTGGCTTGGGAGTTCCGGGGACTTCCTGGCAACCAGGCAGTGTGAAGGATAAAATGAAAGCAACTATTATAATTCTCATCATGAGTCAATCTGCACTTTGATGCGTTCGATACGCTTAGGCGACACCGAAAGTACTGTAAACGAAAATGGTGGCAATGCTATTTTCTGACCGATCACAGGCATTTTACCATGCAGATCAAGTACAAGCCCTGCCAATGAATCCGCATCACCATCTACCTCATCAAAACTATCTTTATCCACATTCATAATGCGGCACACATCGATGAGCATGGTCTTGCCTTCAAAAATAAATTCCTTATCGCTCAACCTTCTGTATTCGAATTCCTGGTCCTCATCAAACTCATCCTTGATATCCCCGATCACTTCTTCGATGACGTCTTCCATCGTGACCAGACCTGATGTCCCTCCATATTCATCGACCACGATGGCCATATGCAAATGTTCGCGTTGAAAATCTTTCAGGAGGTCATTGATCTTTCTTGCTTCCGGCACATACAATACTTCCTTCCGTACGAGTTCGGGCCACAAATCGGGAGAAGAGGTTGAATCTAAATACCCGATCAGGTCCTTGACATACAGCATGCCTTTGATATTGTCGAGTTGCTCTTCGTATACAGGCAACCTGCTATAGCCTCCCTCCTTGACGATCGCCAGCATTTCTTCGAGCGTCATCGCTGTATCGAGGGCTATTATATCCATTCGCGAGCGCATGATCTGTTTGACAGCTACATCATTGAAACTCACGATGGACTTTAATATTTCAGCTTCAACCTTGGAATCTTTGTCCCTGGCCACCGCCAGATCTATAGCTCTGTCAATATCTTCTTTGTTAGCGCCCAGAACACTTTCGGTGCCCAACTTTTTCTCCAGGGTATTTCCCCATCTGACCATGATCTTATTGAGTGGCGCGAATACAGTCATCAGGATATTGACAGGACCGCTCATCAACCTGGCGAAAGCAATATTATTGAGGTTGGCATATATTTTCGAAACGACCTCTCCGAAGAGCACTAACAGAAAGGTGATCCCTACAATGGTGACCATGAAGCTGAAAAAACTTTCCCATTGCTCAGGTGTAACCCAGCTCAGTACAGGCAACATATAGACAGCTTCACCCCAGTGGTAAAAAGTGCCAGGGGGAAGTATAGTCTTCAGTAAGTAATACGATAGGATGACGATGCCGATATTGACGAGATTGCCGGTGATCAGGATCGTGGCCAGCAGACGTCTGGGTTTTTCTCTTAGTCTGAGGATGCGTTGACCGGTACGCTCGTCTGAATCCCCGATGGCACGTAGCTGATTGCTATCGAGCGAGAAGAAAGCGACCTCAGAGCCATTGATCAGGGCTGAGCAGATCAGCAGAAAAAGCAAGAGCATGATTCCTCCTACCAGGTCCCATTGCAGGAAGAGGATAAATAAAAGCGAATGGGGTTCTGTATCCAAAACGGGATCTTTAGGTAAGCGATATCAGGTGATCAGAACGGGAGATCATCATCAGCCTGCTGTTCGCCGCTTGAACCTGATGTGGCAGATGTATCATTGGCGGTATCTTCCGGATGAAAATCATCATCCTGGCCACCTGGCCTTGAATCTCTTCTATCCAGAACTCTGAAACTGTTAGCCACCACTTCCGTCACATAGCGGTCATTACCTTCTTTATCCTGGTATTTGCGGTGGGTCAGTTTACCTTCGACAAATACCTGGCTACCTTTTTTAAGTTGCTTTTCGGCGCGTTCGGCCAGTGATCGCCATGCAACCACATCATGCCATTCTGTAGCGGTCTGCCACTCGCCCTTTTTGTCTTTATAATTTTCGTTGGTGGCGACTGAAAACCTGGCTACTGCTACGTTTCCTTCAAGGTAACGGACTTCCGGGTCTCTGCCCAGGTTGCCGATGAGGATGACCTTATTGACCATGATGCTGAGGTTCTGTTAGATTATCTGAATGGTGTGCAAAGATACTTAATTCGGAATGAGTGTTGGCCTCCGTCCGGCCAGAATAAGGCATAAACAAGTGAAAATCAATTTCTTACAGATCAAAATCCAACCAAACAATTCAGGTTTTCTTAAACTGACCGGCTTGAAAAGCCTAAATTTGACCTACTTACCTTTCAGTGCCAACCTTTATTTCCACCATTTTATGTATCAATACTCTTTTACCACCCAATGGCAGTTGTATGCCCCGGGTGAAGTCGTCTGAGGAGTCATTTACACTATGGACCAAGGCCGGATTGGTGGCCCGGCCTCTATTCAGCTGGAACCATAACATAGTGATGAAAGCAGGGTACGAAGGGTTGAAAAAGAAAATCACCGATGCCGGTTAAATTCCTACTTAAGGCCATCTGGGAAGCAATTATACTTAAGGCTGTAGTGTTAAGAGAAGGCTATGCGTTTACAAAGTCATATTGCTTATGCTTTTAAAGTTCTTCCAGTTGCTCGTTTTTCTCAGTCCATTTCTTGATCTTCATTCCCAGATTACCGGTTTTTGGCAGGTGCCTGACGAACATGATGGTATTGTAAAATCGATTGTAGAAATCTATGAAAAAGACAACCAGTATTTTGGTCGGGTGGCCCAGGTCCTTGATTCCACAAAGCATACCCACTGCGAAAATTGTGTAGGCGTATTGAAAGATAAACCGCTAACCGGAATGCTCATCTTATATGATTTGGAGAAAACGTTAAAGGGAGGTATTGATGGAAGTGTGCTCAATCCAGGATCAGGCAAGGTGTATTCCTGTTACATTGAACTGGCTTCGCAAAATAAACTTAAGCTGAGGGGGTATATGGGCTTACCGGCTTTTGGTAAAACATTGTATTGGATCAGGAAGTGATGTGCTAGGGGCTAGGAACTAGGAGCTAGGA
>JAWXAW010000200.1:0-8609 GCA_034439675.1 Saprospiraceae bacterium
ACAGATATCGGTTCATCTTCTATTTTTAAAACTACAACACCTGAAAATCACGCAAACAAGACCCAGATTGCTGTTACGCCTGCCAGGAAGAAAAGCGGAAAGGTTACTACCCCATCATCAAAAGAATCCTCTCCGGTAAAAAATACATTCATCAACCTTCAAAATCAAACACCATCGGAAAGTACACATGCTAATCCTAGACTGAACACAGATTTTACTCCAAAAAAAGCCACAGAAGCCACAGCCAAAACAGAGCTTTCTCTGCTGCCAAATCTACAGATGGAGAAAATCTCTGTTGAAGAGGAATCAACCCTGTTGGCTGAAGTGGTATCATCAGAAATATCCGCGGTTAAACCTGATCCCAATTGTTACAAATTCAGCGGTCCTGGCAGTAAATACGCCATTACTGCTGATCTACTTGGCGGCCCTGGTTTTAGTCCAAAATCATATGAACAAAACAGCAGCGAATATTCCATTTATGCTGATGCACGTAAAGCGACGGAGAATTACCAATATGCCTGGTCAGTCGGAGCCCGTATCAACCTACATCATAGAAGCGGATTTAAAGGGAGTTTAGGGTTCTTGTATACACAGGCAGGAGATATATTTGACTACACAGATTCCCTGGCGACCCAATCCACCACACGGATAGACTCGTTTTTTTCAGCTGACGGAACTTTCCTCTATGAAGAAACCAGTCAGGTCCTGATTCTGGGAACCCTGATTAAAAAAATCCACAACACGTATAAGTATGTTGATATCCCATTATTAGTCGGATATGAAATGCCTATGGGCCGCTCTTCTATCATGCTCCACGCTGGGCCGGTGATCAACCTGACCACTACCCGTAAAGGTCAAATTCTGGATCCGATGCTTCACCCTCGGTACCTTACTGAAGGTGAAACAGGTGCGATTGATGTATATAAAACTAATCTGGGCATGAGTATATATCTCGGGGTAGGAATGCTGTTCCCCTTGACAGACCACCTTTCCTGGCTTATAGAACCCAGCTTGTTGTATCGGTTGAACCCTGTCTCTCTAGACAGCTATCCGTTGAAGGAACATAGGCACTATGCAGGCCTCAACGTGGGACTCCGTTACCATTTTGAATAATCATTTCATACCAGCAAGCAGCGAAATCATAATGAATAGTCTCTATATAATAAATAACAGAGTAATGGGTAAGTATTTTTTTGCAATTGGAATGGTCGTCATGATGATGTCGTGTGGCAAGGACATCGACGAGTTTATTCCAAGAGCAAGCCAGGTCCCAGCCGGAGATATCTCACGGTTGATGACCCGATTACAATCCGACATAGCAGGAGACATTTTTACAAGTGTCTCCTGCCCATGTTCCGGAGACCAGGTTTATAAGATAGACAAAGATCTGGTCTTGGTCATCCCACCTGGTTTTGTTGATTTATCCCAATATCCTTGTACAAACGGATCATTTGATATCAAGGTCACCGTTTGTGATACCAAAGGTGAAATACTGATTGGTGGCCTACCGACAGTTTCAGAAGGTAAATTATTAGAGTCTCGCATTGAAATCAACATCCAGATTGCCGATGGTGAAAAACAGGTGAAACTTGCACATGGTAAAAAAATAAGGTTATTGGTCAATGATCCCGATCCACGGGATCGCATGGAACTCTTTTACGGAGAAGATGAAGTATGGGTGCAGGCAGATCAGAATTCTGACACATGGGACAATGTTACGAATAGTGATTGGTGGTTTCAGGACAGTGCACAGCAAATCATCAGCGGTTTCGGATACGGATGTTTTACCGATAGTCTGGACTGGATTAATATAGATTTGTTTTTTGAGGTGCCCGCTGAACAGCGCACTGCAGTTTGTATAGACCTCCCGGATGAGTTTACAAATACTAATACGCTTGTATTTTTGGTATTTGATGATTACAAGAGTATCCTGGCCATGGACGGTGAAGCAGAAACCATGCAGTTTTGCGAGCCTTACGGATCAACACCACTGGGTTTCAATGTGACGTTTGTGGTTCTCGCTGAAATGGGAGATGGCAGTTACATGTTTGCTCAAAAAAGTACAGTGATCACCCCCGGGCATCTAGAAACCATCACCCCAAAGAATACCCCATATGAAGAAATCAAAAAATATATCACTACGCTTTAACCGCCTTGAGAAAGTAAACATAAGGACACCTGATGGAGGTGAAACCATAAGATAAATCCTTTTTTTCGCCAACAACAAAAGCCCTGCAATCGTGTGGGGCTTTTTTCTTTACGCCTTGCAAGAAAATGGGATTAAAAAGTAGGGGCAGGTCGCGCGACCTGCCCCTACTTTTTAATACTATTTTCTTACCGCTATGTTCCTCTTATTTTTCTTAAACAGTTTCAGTACCTACCTGGATAGCTTTCTGGCTCTTCTTGCGCTGATCTTCATCGAGATATATCTTCCGCATACGAATGCTGGTTGGCGTGACTTCGATACACTCATCCTGCTGTATATATTCCATACATTCTTCAAGCGTCATTTGGCGTTTCGGTGCGATATTGGTCGCAGCATCACTTCCACTGGCCCGCATATTAGTGAGTTTCTTACCTTCTGTGATATTGACGACTATATCGCCCGGACGGTTATTTTCGCCGATGATCATCCCCTTATAAACCTCTTCCCCCGGATCAACAAAGAAAAATCCACGATCCTGAAGTTTATCAATTGAATAGCCAGTAGTAGAACCCGGATCCTTGGCCAACAATACACCATTAGTCCTAGCCGGAATATTACCTTTCCATGCTTTGTATTCTGTGAACCGATGACTCATGACAGCTTCGCCCGCTGTTTGGGTTAGCATGGTAGATCTCAATCCGATTAGTCCTCTTGAAGGAATATCAAACTCAAGATGCTGGTAGTCGCCCTTCGCTTCCATGACATGCAATTCACCTTTCCTGCGGGTTACCAGATCTATGGCACGTGATGAATATTCTGTGGGAACATCAATCACGAGGTTTTCATACGGTTCAGATTTTACGCCGTCAATAATCTTGACGATTACCTGCGGCTGACCTACCGTTAGCTCATAACCTTCACGCCTCATGGTTTCGATTAAAATACCCAGGTGCAAAATTCCACGTCCATACACCAGGAAAGTATCTGCACTGTTGGTTTCCTCAACCTTCATAGCAAGGTTCTTTTCAGTCTCCTTCCATAAACGATCCCTGAGTTGGCGGGAAGTAACAAATTTCCCTTCCTTTCCAAAGAAAGGTGAATTGTTAATCCCAAAGGTCATGCTCATGGTTGGTTCATCCACTGCGATAAATGGAAGTCCTTCAGGAAATTCAAAATCTGAAATGGTCTCCCCGATCCTAAAATCATCCAATCCTACCACAGCGCATAAGTCACCTGCACTCACTTCCTCCACTTTTTTCCGGCCCATACCTTCAAAGATGTACAGTTCTTTTACACGGGCGCGTTTGATCTGACCGTCAGCCTGTACAATACTTATAGGCTGATTTTCACGAATGGAGCCTCTGTTTACTTTACCAATAGCAATTCTGCCCTGATAGGATGAAAAATCCAGTGAAGTAATCTGCATCTGCAGCGTTCCTTGATAAGCGATAGGAGGTGGCACCAGCCTAAGGATACCGTCCAGCAAGGGAGTAATATCCTCACAAGGCTCAAGGGTATCATTGAACCACCCATGCTTGCCTGATCCATAGTATGTGCTGAAATCCAATTGCTCTTCGGTGGCATCAAGGCTGAAAAACAGATCAAAGACATCATTATGTATGTCCACTGGTCTACAATTCGGTTTGTCCACCTTATTGATGACCACAATGGGTTTTAAATTCAATTGTAATGCTTTTTGCAAAACAAAACGGGTCTGAGGCATTGGGCCTTCAAACGCATCTACCAAGAGAACAACCCCATCAGCCATGCGCAATACCCGCTCAACCTCACCACCAAAATCGGAGTGGCCGGGGGTATCAATTACGTTGATTCTTACACCTTTATAATTGACAGCGGCATTCTTAGAAAAGATGGTAATCCCACGTTCACGCTCCAGGTCATTGGAATCCATGATGAGTTCACCTGTTTCCTGATGATCCTTGAAAACCTTAGTAGCCTGTAGGATTTTGTCGACAAGTGTTGTCTTTCCATGATCGACGTGGGCGATAATGGCGATATTCCTGATATTTGCATTAATCTGTGACATAGTATGTTTGGATTCTCAAAAGCGGGTGCAAAGGTAGTGATATAATGCCAAAATCCAGCATTTGGTTCCAGATGACTTGGTTATACATGAACAAATGAGGTAATAATTGGGTCTTATCATTACTGACCCCTTTAGGCAAGACTCTGTAGTACAACGGATAGTGCGTAGGTCTTCGGAACCTAAGATCGGGGTTCGATTCCCTGCAGGGTCACTTTTTAAGCATAGGGCATAGGGATTTATCATTGAAATTCTTAGCAAAAAAGGGAAAGGGCACTGAGTGCCCTTTCCCTTTTTCCTCTTTGCTCTAAGCAAGCCCTCTGCCCTTTACTAAATCATTGAAAAAGGATCAGCTTCCAGCGGTCGTGACATGCTTCTTTGGAAAAACGACCAAAGGCATAATTTAACTCAATCTGTAATTGCGCTGCAGTAGCAAGTGTCTTTTTACTTGGGTCCTTCAAAGTTTCCACAACGATTGGATAACCTGCCGTCTTTCCAGCATCATTTACCATATCCGTAAAACCCCAATGAATCCTCACACCCAAATTAAGGGTTAACAACTCACTTCCCATGAGATAAGATCCAAAACCAAAGATACCTGAGGTATAATTTTCATTAAAATACTGTGTGGCATCGGTTATGACAGTATTTACACTGTCAAGTTCTACTTCTTTGATATTGCTGAACTTAGCACCCACTTCAATGTATGCACCATTTCCGGAGTAACGGAATAAGGTAGATATATCATTGTGCTTCCACTTGAAAGCGTTAAAATCATCGATATTGCCATAATCAAACTCCTGCTTGGAGGTAGCTCCCGCGTACTCCAATGATAGGCCTACATGATATCCGTAATTAAAACCCAGGCGACCACCAAAGGAGGTTCCTGTACTGATCGCATGTTTGTAATCCCCATCATCAAATACATTCTGGTCGTACATCATGGTCGGCCCATAGGAGCCTTTCAGGCCAGCATCAAACCACCACTGGCTATGGGCAGATAATGTCAGGGTCATCAAGAAACAAAGTGTGATTAAATACTTCATACGTTAGTGTTTAGTTTGGGCCAAGATAGGCTTTATTTCATTTCTCTTCTCTTCATTTCGGTTACAATCAGGCTGAGTTCACGGCTCATTTCACCTGTCACAGCAGAATTTTCCCTGGCCCTACGGATGAGGTAGGGTAATACATCCTTCACAGGCCCATAAGGCAGATATTTGGCTACATTATACCCAGCTTTGGCAAGGTTGAAAGTGATATTGTCACTCATTCCATACAACTGACAGAAATAAAGATGGCTATGCCTCTGTGGCAAGCCTTTAGCCGCAATTAACTCTGCTTGAAGCAAATTGCTTTCCTGATTGTGCGATGCGTTACACGATGCAATTGTTTCATAATTGTCCACGCAATACCGAATTGCATCGTTATAGTCACGATTGGTGTCTTCACGGGTTTCCTGGATTGGGGAAGGATAGTTCTTCGCTTTGGCGCGGTTGCGTTCCTTTTCCATATAGGCACCTCTGACCAATTTGGCACCCAGAATATACCCCTTCTCCATCGCCTCCTGATGATCTGCCTTGAGGCTTTCGAGTTTATCCTTACGGTACAACTGGTAAGTATGATAAACTACAATCTTTTCCTTATTGTACATCTCCATCATGATTTTAACCAGTTGATCAATGGTATTCTGCATCCAGGTTTCCTCGGCATCGATATATACAGCCACGCCATTTTGCATGGCTGCCTGACAAAGCCGGTCTATTCTGTTCTGAACCCGTGAAAATGCTTCCAACTCCTCCTCAGATGTCAATTGGCCTGTCTGGAATTTCTCCAGCAATTCTTCAGATGCCAAAGCTGTGATCTTTGACGATATGACAGTGACCCCTTTGTTTGTTGACGCGTATCGGATCGCTTTAAGGTTTTCTTCAAGCGTACGGTCAAAATCCTCCTCTTTAGCCATTCCTTCGGCGCCATAATCAAGCACTGTTTGTGTCTCGTACTCATAAAGATGGCTTATGACTTCTGTAGAATCCTGTAGATTGATGCCACCACAGAAGTGTTTAAATATAGTAGCGCGGACAATGGGGTTGAATATATTGATTCCGACTTTGTGAAGCCAGAGTCCAAACGAACCTCCTATGCGGACCATCCAGGCTTTATTCATTAACCTAAACAATAATGATGTCCACTTGAGTTCTTTATCTGATTTATGCTCAAAAGCAATCGCTGTATTACTGAAATCCACAACCGTAGGATGTGGCTTCATTTGTGTTTCAGAATTTACCATAATTTTTCCAGATATCCCAGGCATAATCTGCCTGCAAATGGAGCATTTCAAGGCCGTTTTTCGTTTTCGCCCCCATCTGCTCGCTTTGCCTCAAAAATAGTGTATTGGATGGATTGTAGATGAGATCATATACCCAATGTTGCGTGGTGAGGTATTGATATGGTATATCGGGGCATGAAAACTGGTCCGGCAACATGCCTACCGGAGTAGTGTTGATGATTAATTGACAATCAGCCATCCATTCCTGCGTCAGATCTGTATAGGCAATGTCCCCATTTCCCATTCTTGACACAACAGTTGCCTTTACGCCAAGCATTTTCAGGGTATACAACACCGCTTTTGAGGAGCCTCCTGAACCTAAAATAAGAGCCTTTGCAGGAATATCCTTCAGGCCAATCCAACGTACTAAAGAATCCTTAAACCCATTGGTATCCGTATTAAATCCCTTCCAGGAATTCTGCCCGGTGTGAACGATGGTATTGACTGCACCTATTTTCAGTGCTTGTGCATCCATATCATTGAGATAGCTGATGATGGAAGACTTGTATGGAATGGTGACGTTCCATCCGAATACCTCACTCCGCAGTATTGCAGGCAATTCCTCAATGGTGCCTGTAGGATAAAGGCCATATGTAAAATCACCTAAGCCTAAATGTTCAAACTTTTTTGTAAAATATTCCTTCGAAAACGAATGGCTCAACGGATATCCAATTAACCCAAATTTCATTGCATGATCTTAAACATGATTTGTAGAATACTGGTCTGAAGAAAATAACTTCCAATAAAACGTATTGATGTTTTTCAAGGAAGGCGGAATAAAATACCAGCTTTTGCATTAAAGCCAAAACTCGGATAATGAACCCATCGCTCCCGATTGTTACCTAATACATTATTTACTTCCATAAAGGCACCAAAAGAACCTGAGAAGAAGTAATCTCCATGAATATTTAAATCCAGTAGCGGATCAAGAACACTTTCTGTTCCCCCTACTGTCCTGTATGGCAATCCGTTCTCTCCATTGAAAATGACTGAAACATGATACTTATCGTCTCCTCCGCTATACGTCACCTCTCCGTTAATACCGAGGGAAGGTCTATGCCATGGCTTTGCTTCCTGGTCAAGCAAGAAGAATCTTTGTGAAAGCCGGGCCCGCAGGATTACATGCTTTAAAATTTCGAAACGCACAGATCCTTGTATACCGATAAATGATCCGTCATCATAGACAGGAATAAATTGTTCCTCCACATCCATATCCTGCAGGAAAAAAGCCATGCCTTCAAAGGAGGTATAACTGCCTTTCAACTCGTAAAACAAGGAACCCGAAGCACCTTTTACACCCCCATGGATTTCTCTGGAAACCATATTATTAATGCTATCGAGTCTAGTAGAGATATAAGGGTTATACGTAGAAAGGAAATGGAAATTATTCTTTTGCACATCCCCTGCCCACCCGGCAAAAACAGTCAGCCGTGTTTTTATCAACGGGAATGAAAATTCCAGATCAGGGAGGATTTCATTCTGTTGTTTTCTTAACAGGGCAGTTGCTCCAAAATGCAGGTTGAGGTCACCGATAGCGTATTCAAAAAAGGGATTGATCAAAAGGTTATTAACCGTTTGCTCTTCGGTATGTGTCAACCTGGACAGATCGGCCAGTATGCTTATTCCTAATGGATATTTACCTCCACCAAATGCGCTTTTTATCTCTCCGCCAACCTTGAAACCGGTTTCTCTTGATGCCAGATCATCCTTATCAGTCATATATTGCATAAATGCGCTATAATTAAAACTGGTTTCAGGGGCATATGCCTGACCGATTTTCAAGAGTACATCATATCGGCTAAAATTCCGCTTTAAAGCTTCAGGGTTAGCAGGTATCTGTTCGGCTCCATAGAAATAAACACCTTCAATATGACCATCAATATATCCATCCACCTGAACTGTTTCATTCAATAAATAGCTACCGCTTATACGAGCACGTGAATCAGAAAATTTTTGAAGCGGAATTTTCTTGTTATTAGCGCTCAAATGCCGGAGGTCAATTCCCCATTGAAAATTTTCATTTTGCACATGGTCATAGGAGACCATTCCTAATAATGAATTAGGACTTCCATATCCCACCTTGGCATAGAGAG
>JAWXAW010000201.1:0-8956 GCA_034439675.1 Saprospiraceae bacterium
AATATCAGTAAGGAGTTAGGAGGTAGGAATTAGGAATTAGGAATTAGGAAGCAGGAGGCAGGAGGCAGGAATCAGGAAGCAGGAATCAGGAATCAGGAATCAGGAGATAGGAGGCAAGAAGCAGTAGGCAGGAAGCAGGAGATAGGAGGCAGGAGATAGGAGATAGGAGGCAGGAGGCAGGAGATAGGAGGCAGGAGATAGGAGGCAGGAGATAGGAAGCAGGAAGCAGGTGGCAGGAAGCAGTAGGCAGGAGATAGGAGATAGGAAGCAGGAGGCGGTGTGCAGCCGGAGGTATGCTTTTCACTTTTCACTCTTCAATTACTTCGGTTGCTGAGCTTAGTCGAAGCATCATTTTTCATTTAAGAGAGCCACCAAGCGGGCTCGAACCGCTGACCTACGCATTACGAATGCGTTGCTCTACCAACTGAGCTACGGTGGCTAAAAATGTTAATCCGTCTTTGCGAAGGCTACGGATGTCAAAAAAGTGTGTCCGCCTTCGCCAAGGCTTCGTATGTCAAAAAAGTGTGTCCGCCTTTGCCAAGGCTTCGTATGTCAAAAAAGTGTGTCCGCCTTTGCCAAGGCTTCGGCGGACAAAGTCGGGACGACTGGATTCGAACCAGCGACCACACGCCCCCCAGGCGTGTATTCTACCGGGCTGAACTACGTCCCGAATTCAGATTAAGTGTGATGGTGAGTGATAGCAGGCTCGAACTGCTGACCTCTGCCCTGTCAAGGCAGCGCTCTGAACCAACTGAGCTAATCACCCTATTGAGGGTCACAAATGTACATATTTTCACTTTTTCAGTGTACCCGTAAAGTCAGTTCTGCTCAAAAGTTTATCCTTCAACTAGAGAGGCAAACGGAATCTTCTAAAATTCAGGTGATTAAAGAGCTCCTTTAAGTTTTTGGATGGACTATTTTCATCTCACGGATAAGATGCCTGGCCCCGGCAAATTTGTCGATCACGAAAAGGACATACCGGACATCAACCATTATATTCCTGCATATCGACTTGTCATAATACAGATCACTCATAGTGCCTTCCCAAACACGGTCGAAATTAATGCCAATAAGGTTCCCATGCGCATCAATGGCCGGACTCCCGCTATTCCCACCTGTCGTGTGGTTACTGGCGATAAAGCAAACAGGCATTTTTCCATTTTCTCCATACGGCCCGTAATCTTTTTTCTCGTACAGTTCAATCAGTTTCGGATGAACATCAAATTCATAATCACCAGGTTTGTATTTCTCCATGATTCCATCCAGATAGGTCTGTGTTTTATAGGACATTCCATCTCTTGGTGCATAAGGTTCCACTTGACCATACGAAACTCTCATGGTGCTGTTGGCATCAGGCCAGAAGCGGCGGTCGGGGTATGCGGTCATCAAAGCAGTGACATAGTCTTTCTGAAGTGGTTGGATTTTAGTGGATAGATTGTTATACGCCGTGGATAGTTTTTCATCCATGACTTTTTTCATACCAATAAAAGCCTGGTAAGCCTGATCAGTTTCCATGGCTTTTGAAAATGTTGCTCCGCCTTGCTTGATTGCACCTGAGAAAAGTTGTTGATCAATAAGTAGTGTACTCTTATATACTTCTTGGGTCCACGCATCATATGACAAATGTGCCGGTTTGGAGGTAAGCGCCCCATCCCTAAATTCATCAGAGAGATTTTTTTCCAGGTGAGCCGTCAATGCGGAGAAAAGTTCCATATCCACGTCCACACGATATTCTCTGTAGAAATTGTCCAATTCAGCAAGCGTCCTGCTTTCCATCTTGGCATATCCGGAATCACCATTTTCACGGTATGCTCTTACAAGCCTGTCAGCAAAAGCAGCGAGTAAAAATATTTCAACATTACTTCCACCAATGACTTCTCCAAGGATGGTCCTATTCTTAATGATAGGGTCTAGATCCTGATATAAAATCTGCATATCCGGAAGTAGGTGGCCGTATGCATTCTGTAGTTCTTTATTTTTCTGAATCAAGGCAGTAAAATTTGCTTCCTGTTCTTCCTTGACTTTTACTGCGTTTTTACTTTTCAATCCTAATATTTCCCCGATCCATTTTTTCCAGGAATTTGAAAGACTTGCATACTTGGCTGAATAGGCCAGTCGAACATCCTCATCTGCACGCATCCGTTTGTCCATTATCCCAAGGGAAATATCCCTGACGCCAATTCGCGCAGGATCAATGATTGCTGCTGTCTGTTCAACAGCAAAAGAGGGCAGGTATTGATTCGTGCGACCTGGGAAACCAAACACGAGTGTGAAATCTCCTTCTTCAATGCCATCAAGGGATACCGGGAAAAAGTGCCTGGGTTTCAATGGCTTGTTTTCAGGTGAATATTCAGCAGGTTTATTGTCAGGGCCTGCATAGATTCTGAAGACTGAAAAGTCACCAGTATGGCGTGGCCACACCCAGTTGTCTGTATCCGCACCGAATTTTCCAATAGATTCAGGTGGAGAGCCGACATAACGAACATCCCTGTAGGTTTCAGTAACAAAAAGAAAATACTGGTTGCCTTCAAAAAAAGATCTTGTAAATACTTCTTGCCATGATTCCCTTGCGGCATTTTGTTTAGCAAGATTTAGATTTAGATCTATTGCAGCTTGTTTCTTAGCAGGTTCCATTCCTGCATCGACTCCGGTCATAGCCTGGGAAGTCACATCATCAACGCGAATAATAAAGGTGGCGAACAGACCTGGGTTTGGTAATTCTTCCGATTTGTTTCCAGCCCAGTAGCCATTCTTGATGTAGTTTTTCTCCAGGGTAGAGTGTGCTTGAATCGCATCATAACCGCAATGGTGGTTGGTCAGCAATAAACCCTGGTCTGAAATCAACTCTCCTGTGCAGAAACCGCCAAAATGCACTACCGCATCTTTGAGACTACCCTGGTTGATACTGTAGATGTCCTCAGCGTTCATTTTCATGCCCATGGATTTCATTTCAGCTTCATTAAGCGATTTGAGCAGCAAGGGGAGCCACATACCTTCTCCTGCGATTGCAGAAAAAACAGAAGCGATCAGGACAAAAAACACGCCTGATATACGGTGTAGTGGTTTTATAAAAGATGCCATCATGGTTTCCAAATTTTATTGAACGATTCAAGATATAGAAAATTATTTTCCTGATCAGCCTATCAGATCAATGGTTACATTTGGCAGACAAGCATTCAAGCATCAAGGCACATGGAAACCGGATTTGAATCATTCTCTGTAGAGCATTTGTCAACGTTGCTTGCTTTAGGTATGATTACCTATGTGGCTATCAGCAAAGGAAAGTCCGCTGAGGAGCCCTTAAAATCCGATATCGGGCTGATCATCGCAGGACTGGCTTTTTCCACGTTATTAATTGAAGCCATCATCAAGTTGGCCTACGGCACCTACGATTTCCTTGTGGACCTACCGTTATTCATGTGTGACCTGGTCGCTATGGTTTTACCTTTTATAATCTTTTCAGGAAACAGGAAATGGATTGGTATTCTATACTTCTGGGCTTTGGCGGGTACCATGCAGGCGCTCATCACACCTGATGTTGAAGCTGGTTTTCCATCCTTCCACTTTTTTAGATACTTTATCGGGCATGCCAGCATTATCATAGCCGTATTGTATACCGTTATCGTACATCGGATCAGGATAGGATGGCATGATTTCCTCAATGCAATCATTTATGCGCAGGGTTATCTTGTAGTGATACATATCATCAATCAGGTCCTCAGCAGTAATTATGGATACACAATGCAGAAGCCACCCGGGCCATCCATTCTTGACCTGATGGGCCCATGGCCATGGTATATTTTGTGGGGTGAATTCCTGATAGTATTTCTGTACCTCCTGCTATTGGCCCCATTTCTACTTTGGCCGGCTAAACCTGTTGCCTTATCTCAAGACAAGGAATCTGTTGAGGGCGATTAATCCGGCAGAAGGTGTGATATTTGTACCCTGACAAATCAAGAATACCTTGACTATGCATACCAAGCGAATAGCTGTTTTCCCAGGGTCATTTGATCCAATCACTACAGGGCATGTAGATCTAGTGCGTAGGGCACTCACCATATTTGACGAGATCATCATCGCCATCGGGGTGAATTCCCAGAAGCAAACTCTATTTCCTGTCGAGGAAAGGAAAAGGTGGATTCAAAAGGTATTTGAAGGTGACTCCAGGATTAGGGTAGACGTATTTGAAGGCCTTACGGTGCATTACTGTAAAAAAGTGGATGCGCATTTCCTCCTGAGAGGACTTCGCAATGCCTCTGATTTTGATTATGAAAAGACCATCAGTCAACTCAATCATATTGTCGGTGAGGATGTGGAAACGTTATTTCTGATCAGCAAACCTGAGTTTTCACACATCAGTTCAACGATCGTCCGGGAAATCATAAAAGGGGGTGGAAATGCCAAACCTTTTTTACCTGATGGCGTTCGCTTTTAGCACTAAAGAGCATATCGAACTTATCAATAACTATAATCTCATTGTCATGGCAAATGCAGTATTTAATTTACCGGAAATTCTTAACGAACCGGTATTATCCTATATAAAAGGTTCTGCCGAGCGCAACAAGCTTACAGAAACGATCAAGGAATTGAAATCAAAAGTTATTGATATTCCAATGTACATCGGAGGTAAGCGCGTGACCTCTGAGCAGAAAGTAGACATCAGGCCACCACATGAACTGAAACATTTGCTGGGAAAATACAATAGGGGGGGTAGTAGCCATGTCAAACAGGCCATCCAGGCTGCGCTCAGGGCAAAACCTGCCTGGGAGGCAATGGATTGGCAGGACAGGGCAGCTATTTTTCTCAAAGCCGCTGATTTGCTGTCAGGACCCTATCGGGCGAGGATGAACGCCGCCACCATGCTTGGGCAAAGTAAGAATGTATTCCAATCGGAAATTGACGCCGTAGCTGAGTGGTGTGACTTCCTTCGTTTCAATACGAAGTTTATGATGGAAATTTATGCCCAACAGCCTATCAGCGCCCCGCTGACATGGAACAGAATGGAGTATCGGGCTTTGGAAGGATTTGTATTTGCGCTCACTCCTTTCAATTTTACTTCTATTGCCGGCAATCTGCCTTGTGCACCTGCGGTGATGGGAAATACTGTGGTCTGGAAGCCTGCTGAAACGCAGATTTATTCAGCCCATGTGATTATGGAAATCCTGATGGAAGCAGGGCTTCCGGATGGCGTTATCAACCTGGTATATGTAACCGGCCAGGTAGCAGGTGAAGTGATCTTCAATCATGCGGATTTTGCAGGACTTCATTTTACAGGAAGTACTGGCGTATTCCAACGTCTCTGGCAGACCATAGGGAATAACCTTCCGAAATATAAATCATATCCCAGGATCGTAGGGGAGACGGGCGGCAAGGATTTTGTGATTGCCCATCCTTCAGCCGATGCTGAGGCAGTTGCTGTTGCACTGGCCCGTGGAGCATTTGAATACCAGGGACAAAAATGTTCAGCCGCCAGCAGAGCTTATATTCCGGCATCACTCTGGCCTGTGATTAAAAAGAGATTGACAGCGGATCTGGCGACGATGAAGATGGGGTCACCTGAAAATTTTGAAAACTTTATCAATGCAGTCATTGATGAGAAGGCATTTGATAAGATCACTTCCTATATCACCGGGGCAAAGAAAGATAAAGGGGCGAAGATTGTTGCCGGAGGTAATTTTGATAAAAGTAAAGGTTATTTTATCGAGCCAACTGTCATCCAGGTCAATGACCCGCAGTATGTAACGATGTGTGAGGAATTATTTGGTCCTGTGCTCACGATCTATGTTTACCCTGATGAAGATTATAAGAAGGTTTTAACGGTTCTTGATACGACGTCTCCGTATGCGCTGACAGGTGCTGTTTTTGCACAGGACAGGACAGCTATCTCCCTCACCACTGACCGGTTAAAACACGCAGCCGGTAACTTTTACATCAATGACAAGCCAACCGGTGCAGTAGTAGGTCAGCAGCCTTTTGGGGGTGCCAGAGCATCTGGTACGAATGATAAAGCAGGCAGTGTTCTCAATCTATACCGTTGGGTTTCGCCGCGGACGATCAAGGAGAATTTTAATCCACCAAAGGATTACAGGTATCCTTTTATGGGCGTGTAAGAGCGTAAGAGGGGTAAGACAGTAAGAAGGTAAGACAGTAAGAGAGTGAGAAAGTAAGATAGTGTGATGCATTTTTAAATATTTCTTACATTTTTTCTTACTATCTCACTTTCTTAAGTCTTACAGACTTGCACTATAAGGGGAAATCGTGGATCAGACGGTAGAAAAACTGTGACAGAATTTCTTTCTTTAGGAGGATGATCATCAGCATACCTGCTATGGCGCCTGCGAAATGGGCTGAATGATCGAGTCGACCGTGGCCCTGGTTGGCCGCCCAGGACGAATAAATGAGGTAGCCGATACCTGCTATAATGGCTGGAACGGGGATGATAAAGAAGAGGTAGAGGATGGACCAGGGTTGAAGAAGTATAAAAATAAAAATGATTCCACTGACAGCCCCTGAAGCTCCTATGCTTGAAAACGCCGGATTATGGCGATGCCTCAACGTTGTGGGGATGTTGGCAAAAACAATATTAAGAATATAGAGGATGAGATAAATCACGCGTCCCAGAACCCTGCCAAATTCATGCTCGATATAAGATTCAATGTAGCTGCCAAAACTATACAATACAAACATGTTGACCAGCAAGTGGGTCCAATCGGCATGTACAAAACCTGAAGTCAGCATTCTGTAGTACTCCCTGAATTCGGATTCGCGGGCAGGCGTATGTTTGAGCCTCTCTATGACAGCATATCTTGAAAAGCCTTGGTAGGAAACAAGCGTTGTAAATGCGATGATCAAAAGTGTGATGGAAAAGTCCAGAAGTAAAAAATTTAAGCGGTTAATAAAAATACTTAAGTGTGGTGATATGATTCACCTCGCAGTATGGTACAAGCTCTGTAGAGCTGTTCGAGCATCATCAGTCTGCATAACTGATGAGGTAAGGTCATGGCCGAAAGTCCCAACAGTTCATCTGCCCGTTCATAAACCTTACGATCATAGCCATAGGCAGAACCAATCACAAAAACCAGTCGCTTATGACTGCCTTGCCTCCATGCTTCAAAGCGTTTAGAAAAATGGACAGAAGACAGTTGAGGCCCCGTTTCATCCAACAAGATCAATTTGGTCGGAGAGGCATCACATTGTTGTAAAAGCCATTTCGATTCCTCGGCAAGCACTATAATTTGTTGATTGCTTTTAGAAGCCTGAATACATTTATACTCAAAGGGCAGATATCGTTCAATCCTTTTTTTATATAGATCTTCTCCCTGCGATACCCAGGTATCTGAAGAGGCACCCATAGCCCAAAGATGGACTTTCACTACTACTTGCTCGAAAAGAGGAAAAACTCCCAGGGGCCCAGATTGATATTCTGGCCGGTATCCAGGGTGAGTTGATCATCCGTAAACACAATATTCATTTCCGTAATTGAAACCTGTAATGTTGTTTTCTGAGGTTTGCCCGACAGATTGAAAACACCAATGAATTTATCGCCGTTCTTTTCCCTGATGAATGCATACACTTCATTCGATTCATTGATACGTCTTGATAATCCGCCATGTTCACCATTCCACAATGCCTGATTTTTCTTTTTTAACTCATTGAGTGTGGTATAGAAATCTTCGTAGGCATAATCTTTAAATGGGATTGTATCTTTTTCGAAAAAGGCCAGGCGCTTCTTGAGAGGTTCTTCCTGTCCGCTATACATTAAAGGCATGCCATCAAGGGTCGCGCACAATGCCGCAAATGCTTTATGTCCATCTCCCATGCGCTCAAACTCGGTCCCTGCCCAGCTGTTTTCATCATGATTGCTGGTGAAATAGATATGATAACCGTAGGTATACACTTCTCGTTCTGCTGCAAGCAAAGTATCAAGTGCATTAACATTGTCTTTGCCATTCGCGATATCATTCATCTTGTGATGAATTTTCCAGGCATACGTGGCCACAAAACTTGAGTCGTTTCGTAAATACGTTTCTTCCCCTTCCGCAAGGATAAACAAGGGTTTTTTGAGTGCTGAAAGGGTATTGCTCACTTCATCCCAATAATCGGCGGGAACACCATGGGCATGATCGACCCTGAAGCCGTCGATATTGTAATCTTCGATCCAATAGATCATATCATCTATCACCTGACGTCTCATCTCCGGGTTTTCGAGATTCAGCTCTGCCACATCGGTCCATCCCCATGGTTCACCTGTTTCTTCATTGATCGGATCCCGAATTTCTCCTTTCTCGTTCTTATTATAGAACTCCGGATGGGATTTGATCCATGGATGATCCCAACCTGTATGGTGAGGCACCCAATCAATAATGATGTGCATTCCCATGGCATGGATTGAATCTACCAGGCGTTTAAAATCATCGTGATTGCCAAAGAGTGGATTGACGGCCCTGAAATCGGAAACAGCATAATAGCTACCCAGCGTTCCCTTTCGTTCAGGTACACTGATCGGATGGATAGGCATGAGCCACAGGATATCTACCCCCATCTTTTTTAATCTTGGCAGGTGATTTCTAAAGGCTTCAAACGTTCCCTCGGGAGTGTACTGTCTTATATTGACTTCGTAGAGATTAGCGGCATGCGACCATTCTGGAGGGGAGACCCGACCTCTCACATTATCAGTTTCTTTAGCTACATCAGCTTTTTTACAGGATAATGCAATCGTCATCGTCATAATGCAAGCTATTAGAATGAATACAAGGAAAAATACTGTTTTCATTGTCTTTTTTTAATTAGGCGTAAACATATATAAATATTTTCACTATTTGAGCAGTCCGGAATACTGCCTTAATTTGGAGATTGCCACTTCTATATCCTTTGGCAAGCCGCTTTCAACCCGGATGCTTTCCCCGGTGGTGAAATCCTTAAAAGTGATTGATGAGGCATGTAATGCCAGCCTACC
>JAWXAW010000202.1:0-4292 GCA_034439675.1 Saprospiraceae bacterium
ATCAACTGGTTTGTGATATACATTGTCAGGCAACTTGTGGCTGGCATGCAGATACACAATAATGAATACTCCCTGGCAGCCACAAGCTGCCTGTGTACAATCTTGCTTCTAACCAGAAGTCTGCTATATTGAATTGAAGCGGATGCTTCAAATGTCTTTGGGGGGAGATTACTCTTAAAGACACAGATCTATCATTTTCACATACCCCTTATACCGTTGCCTCTCACTTTCTCACAGTTCTTACTATCTCACACCTCTCCCTGTCTCACTATCTCGAAGCCAGCGTATGCCTCTGTCATGGGCTGCTCATGGACTACAACTTCATTGACTTCCGCTAGCATAGGACCTTCCTTGCACCATTCAATAAAATCGGAGACCACATCTTCCTGTCCTTGCACCAGTGCACCAACAGCACCATCATGCTCATTCCATACTTTGCCTTTGAGACCAAGAGAAATAGCTTTGTCTTTTGCGGAGGCCCGATACCAGACACCCTGTACTTTGCCGGTGATGCGGAGATGATACGTTTTCATACAAGTAGATTACATCACACGCCTACGCTAGTGATCATGGGGATATCAGCCATCGTGCGAAGGCCTGGTGCGGCTTTGAGAATTGACTTACAGGCATTGAGGATGATAGCACATGTGGCTATATCACCATGCACACCTTTCATAATTCGGGAACGGATATGCGGCACACCGAAGATTTCGATCTCATCGTATGAATCAGCTTCACCGACAGATGCCTGGAAGCTGAGTTTGATTTTCTCTTCGCCATTCACCCACCCTATTCCGGTCTGCCGCACACCTGCAACTTGACCTGATACGATCGTCATGGCTTCTGATTGAATCGTGCGGTCAGCGATGACAGGCTCAATTTTGTCTTCTGATTTTTCAAGCGTCCATCCGAGTTGGCGGGCGAGGAAGTGCATCGATTCTGACAAACCTACATGGCGAAGGGTGCCTTCATTTTTTCTTCTTTCAAATTCATCAAACGACAGGCCTGCGCCAATTTTCTTTTGGAAAGGAATGCGTCTGAACTGTGCATCCTGATATCGTCTTACTTCTATCCGCTCCACCTGGTTGCAGATGCCCGTGAGCATAGCTGGTAGTGCATCCATCAGAAAGCCAGGATTGACACCGGTACCGAGTACGGCAACACCTTTGTCTTTGGCGGCGAGATCAATTGTCTTCGACCATTCTTCTGAACTATTCCAGGGGTAGAACAACTCTTCGCATGTAGACACCACGGACAAACCTGCGTCGATCAGCGAAAGAAGCTGTGGGCCTATGCGCGGCAGATCAGAGACCGTCGCAAGGATCGCGACATCAGCCTTCGTCCCTTGCAGCAGGCTGTCTGAAATCTGCACACCACTGGCATCGAGTCCGGCATGTTCGCCCATATCCCTTCCCGTGAGGGAAGGATCGATGTCGACGACCTGACTGATGATGATATCATGCCTTTTGAGGGCGTGTCGGTAGATATTGATACCCAAAGGGCCGGCGCCTATGAGGGTTGCGTGGATAGGGAGATTACTTGACATAAAGGCAATACAGAAAGGTTACAATAATGATTGGTGAAAGTAATAGATTCTTTTGCGTTTGGCAAAGAGAGGTAGTTCAGGCAGAAAGGCTTGAGAGGCTTAAGAGGTTGAAGGGGCGAAAGGGGCTTAGAGGGGCGGAAAAGGCTGAGAAGAACCAAGCGAAGGCAGAAATTCTTATACGGGTTCAAGATTTTGAACCCCATATGTAGGGATCTGTGGATTACCGGAAGGGCGGAACATTGGAATGCAGGAAAGGATGAAATATTTTCTTGTGAATAAAGAGCCCTAAAGTTGAATGTTTCACGGCTGAACGAAATATTTTCAGCAGGAATGCCTGCTTTTACAAAACGGTCAACAACATGTTCTTCCATTCCCAATAACGTGGGATTAAAAAAGCCATCTGGTGGCGGAGGTGTATACGTCGAGTTGATTCTTAATATCTGAGCGACCAATGTATGATCAACAGTTATCCAGTAGCCCATCACGATGTGGCCTCCCTGACGAGAGGCAGTGATTTCATTTGATCAATCAGGATGCTTCGCTGGAGACTGGTTAAATTTAAACATATTTTCGAAGGAACGTGCATACTGAACTTATAATATTGATACAAGGCTTTGAAAATGTGGACTTTAGACTGGCCTCAGTCTCAGCCTCCGTCTTCATTACGCCTGAAAAAATAAAAGATTCTATATTTGCGCTCCGCTAAGTAAAAAAGTATTCCCGGAGGAGTGGTAGAGCGGTTGATTGCACCGGTCTTGAAAACCGGCAAGGTGTAAAAGCCTTCGGGGGTTCGAATCCCTCCTCCTCCGCAAATGAAACAGGTGCCACCTTTAGGTGGTACCTGTTTCATTTTAGTGCACATCACTCAAGTTTTTTCGCTCGAAGGGAGGTGAACTAAAATGAAAAAAACCCGCAGGGCGCACCTGTTCCATTTTCATTACTTTTAGTCAAATTTCCACAATGATCAATCGACACCTTCATTATCTGAAAGTATTGGCCCTCCTGTCGCTTATGCTGATTATTTCAAGCGATTTGCACAGCCAGATCACCTGGAATGACCCCATAGATGTAGCCCCCTCCTCCTTCGGAAATGTCCGGCCAAGGATCACCACCAATGCATCCGGTGATCCAATCATGATCTGGGGAAAATCCGCTGACCTGATGTTTACCAGATGGGACGGAACAGCCTTTAGTACCCCTTTCAACCTAAATCCAAATGGAGTGACTATCGCATCTGCTACCTGGATGGGTCCCGATATCGCAGCACATGGTGATACGATCTACATTGTGTACAAACAAACCCCGGAAGACCTGGCTTCAAGCCATATATGGATCCTGAGGTCATTTGATGGTGGTGCTACATTCTTGGCTCCGGTGCAGGTGGAAAACACAGGAACAGACAAATCCAGGTTTCCAACGGTCACAACAGACGATGAAGGAAATCCGATCATTGCCTTTATGCGATTCAATGCTAGTTTTCGTGAAGCAAGATGGGTGGTCACGAGATCTTATGATTATGGAGAGACTTTCACCACCGATGTTCTTGCCAGCGGCTGGAGCAGCCAGCAATCTGAAGTATGTGATTGTTGCCCTGCCACCATTCATAGCGCTGGTGATCATGTAGCCGTTGTGTATCGTGACAACAATGATAATCTGCGGGACAGTTGGGCAGGTGTCTCTTCAGATGGCGGAATCACGTTTACCAGGGGTGTCAATATTGATCAAAACGGATGGATGATTGAAGCCTGCCCCGCAACCGGACCGGATGCAGTCATCATAGGAGATACTTTGTATTCTACCTTTATGAGTGCTGCTAGTGGCCAGGCACTCGTTTATTATAACAATACACCAATCAATGATCTTTCCACGCCGCTATCAACACCTGTTCCCGGAGCAGGGGAAGGCCTTCAACAAAATTTTCCCCGGATCGCCTCTTCCGGAAACGCTGCTGCATTGTTATGGCGTCATTCCGCTGAGTTTTCCACTGGGCTTGCTTTAATGTTTACTGCAGATATAACCAATGGTTTTCCAAGTTTATTCGATACTCTTGCATACAATCTGGTCGTAAACGGTGATGTAGCGATGACCAATACTGAAGTTCTGGTGGCCTGGCAGGACAACGGGACCTCTAAAGTAAAATTCAGAAGCGGCACCTACGAAACGTCAACAGGCATTGAAGAAGAAATCACAAGCACACCACTTGCATTCTACCCTAACCCCGTGTCAAGTGAGTTAATACTTTATAAAGCAGCCGCTCAGATCACCATCACAGATATGTCTGGCAGGATGATCCTTACGGGAAAAGGTAGTCGAATAGATGTACGACCCCTGTCGACCGGAATTTACTTTATATCCACTGAACATGGCTGGGGGAAATTCCTCAAAAATTAATGCACAGCGCTTTAACAAGGCTCCATTGTGGCACTATTACGTTGCGGCAATAGAACCACCTTATCCGTTAAGAATTCCCTGATTAACGGATGAAAACTTATTCTATCTTCACCGCATTAATCCAGGCTTTGACCTGTAGTCAACTAACTGTTTTCTCTTCACTTTCTGATTTAAATCACCTTACATTAAAAACAAACGTATGAAGTTATATCAAACATTATCGGGAGTAGTTTGCACAATGCTGCTTACTTTTTCTCTCCAGGCACAGACTGACATGGTCTGGGACGCGCACGGTGTAGGGTTTTCCGTGCCAAAAAATTTTAAAATCGAAGCCAACAATGCAGAAGAATTCACA
>JAWXAW010000203.1:0-25455 GCA_034439675.1 Saprospiraceae bacterium
GGATTATAGCCCCGGTGGATCAACGCTGGTACAGGGATTATTTTATCGCTGAAAAAGTGATATCCGCAATGGAATCACTGGATATGAAGTTGCCTACTTTAAATACGATGAAAAAAAAAGAATGATTTTTCGATCAATTCCGTTTATTATTAGGCTAATCGCAGAACCGTATTCCATTTGAATCGGTTGATAATGATGATCTTTGCCGTAGGTTTTACGAACCTTGCATGAGTTTTACGAACCTTGCAAGATCAGACACATACAACTCTTATGAAAGACTTTCTTAAATATACAATGGCCAGCTGCCTTGGTGTTTTTCTTGCCGGCGCAGTTTTCTTTTTCCTGTTCGTCGCAGTCATAGCCGCCATCATAGCTAGCACCGGGGGTGGTGGTGGTAAAACTACGATTCAAACCGGAAGCGTGCTTGCCCTGGATTTCACCCAGGATATGCCTGAACAGACCAATAATCTTTCAAATCAATCATTCGATTTCAGCGAACATGACGTACCCGGCCTTCATGATGTTGCAGGCCTGATCAGACATGCTGCCGAGGACAAAAAAATCAATGGTATCCTCATTGAGAATGGACTTGGAGGATTAGGAGCCAGTTCTGCAAAAGTTATACTGGATGCCTTGGAGGATTTCAAAGAATCTGACAAATTTCTCGCTGCCTACGGTGACTTTTACACACAACAGGGATACTACCTTGCTAGTCCGGCTGACCACATCACCCTTCATCCGGTAGGGACAGTTGATTTCAGAGGATTTGCCAGCTACGTTCCTTTCTTTAAAGGGCTGCTTGATAAGATAGGTATTGATATGCAAATCTATTATGCCGGTAATTTTAAAAGCGCAACAGAACCATTCCGCCGAACCGAAATGAGTCCTGAAAATAAACTACAGACCAGAGAATACCTGACAGATACCTATGACATGTATCTTCAGGATATAGCCGATGCACGCCAAATCAGCGTTGACTCTCTTAAAAATATGGCCTGGCAGTTTCAGATCAAAAATGCGGATGATGCCTTGAGATATAAGCTCGTTGATGAGATTGGAGCCAAGGCAGATTGCGAATCCTGGATGAATGAGAAAATGGGCAAAGGGCACAATGATCGCATTACCTACATCAACATTGAAGAATACGCCAGTGCCACGCCAATGCAACAAACGAATCTTAAAGCTAAGGACAAAATTGCCGTCATCTATGCTGAGGGTGAAATCGTCAGTGGAAATGATGAATATGGCGTCATAGATGACGGACGATATGTAAAACTCCTGAAAGATATACGCAAGCAAGAAGAAATTAAGGCGGTCGTGCTGCGCATCAACAGTCCCGGAGGTAGCATCCTGAGCGCTGAAAACATTTACAGACAGTTGATCGGCTTGCAGACAGATGGAAAAAAACTTGTTATCTCCATGGGAGACCTTGCAGCTTCAGGCGGTTATTATCTATCCGCAATGGCGGATAGTATTTTTGCCCAGCCCAATACCCTTACCGGCAGTATAGGTGTCTTTTCCTTAATACCTAATCCATCGAGGGCATTGGATGAAAAATTAGGCGTTCGGTTTGACACAGTGCGCACCGGACCTTACAGTGCTGATTTCACGGTGATGTTTCCCTGGAATGAACGTGAACATACATATCTGCAACAAAGAACAGATGCGTATTATGAACTCTTTCTCAACAAGGTTGCTGAAGGGCGTGATATGACCAGAGATGAAGTGCATGCAGTAGCCCAGGGTCGGATATGGTCCGGAAAGAAAGCACTTGAATTAGGACTTGTTGATAAACTCGGAACGCTGGAAGATGCAATTGCATCTGCCGCCACACTTGCGGGGCTTGAAGAATATCGCATTAAAGAATATCCGGTATTCCAGAATCCGTTGCAAAAAATGATCTCAGACCTGATGGATCAAAATGGTAGTGCTACCAAGACTGTGTTTAAAACTGAAATTCCGCAGATCATGAGATTCTGGCAGGTTGTACAATCCGGTGAACCTCAAGCAAGGTTACCCTGGGGATTGACACCCATCAACTAGAAAAAACCTTTGTTAAGGTTTTTTTAACATGCGCAGATCTTTCATTCAGACCCGAATTAAGTCACTTCAGGTCGGCATTTTACCTTTTTGTCAGAAATAATCATTTTTCAAGTTATCGATTGAAAAACAAACATGCATCGACGGTGTTTAAATACCTCATTTAACATAAAATCCTTACACATATGACAAAACTGTTTTTCTCACTATTATTTGCTGCTGGCTTTGCTATAGCTGCCCAGGCAGGAGATCCTGTAAAAGGTGATTTAAAAGTCAATACCGCTACTTCTAAAGTAGAATGGGTCGGACGGAAAGTAACCGGCAAACACAATGGAACTATTAACATCAAGGAAGGTGTCCTTCAAATCAAAGATGGCATTCTCCTTGGTGGATCCTTCGCTATTGATATGAGCTCCATTAAAGTACTTGATATAACCGGTGAATATGGCGACAAACTTGAAGGTCACCTGAAATCAGATGATTTCTTCGCTGTAGATGCATTTCCAACATCCAAACTTGTCATCACCCAGGCAAATGCTAAAGGTGACGGACAGTTTGAAGTGAAAGGTGATCTGACTATCAGAGATGTGACCAAACAGGTAACCTTTTTGACACAACTCACAGCAGATGGTAAAAAATATAAGGCCACGACCAATATCACTATTGACAGATCCAACTACAATGTAAAATATGGTTCTGGTAGTTTTTTCGAAGGCCTTGGTGATAAAACCATCTATGATGAATTTGACCTGGCGATAACGTTGATCACTGAATAAATTAAGCAGGAAGCAGCTATTGTTTTATTCCTGAAAGGAAAAAGAGATTGGCTTCATAAAATTGTTGATTAGGCCTTCCGATTGGGAGGCCTTGTTTATTTATACATTGAGGATATCCTTCATCGTATAAATTCCGCGGGGCTGCCGACTTAACCACAAGGCTGCCATGACAGCACCTTCCGCAAATATGCTTCGGTCAAAAGCCTCATGCGCAATGATTACTTGTTCTGCACCGGAATTCCATGATACCTGGTGAAAACCTTTTACTTCTCCTTCACGAATTGAGGTGACCGGTATTTTATCTCCCTGAAAATTTTCATCTTTTGGATTGTGTGCAAAACCATTGTAATGCGGTAGGCGGTTCAAAATATCTTCAATCAATGTATACGCTGTTCCGCTCGGCGAATCCTTTTTATGAATGTGGTGAATCTCTTTGATAGAAGGTCTGAACTCAGGCAGAGCTGACATGACTTCAGCCAGTTTCCTGTTTAGTGCAAAAACGATATTCATCCCTACGCTGAAATTAGTTGCATACAGCAAGGTCCCGTGCTTTTGTTTGCAATACGAAAGAATGGATTCAAGATTGTATTCATGCCATCCGGTCGTACCTGAGACAACTGGGATTCCAAGGTCAAGGCATTGGCGGATAACTCCCGGAGCCGCTTCAGCAATCGTAAATTCTATGACAACATCACAAGACTTAAGAGTTCCTGTGTTTTCAGGAGAAATACGATTAAAAGAGTGCGATTTCAGATCTTCACGCTTTCCGAGAATCAAGGCTATCGCCTGACCCATTTTTCCTAATCCAACAATCCCGACTGTGGTCATGATTGAAACCTATTTAATTGATAATCAAATTGTTAATCTAAATCTACGAAGACATAAAAAAACCCGCCTTCCCATCGGAAAGCGGGTAAGAACACACTATGAGAACACCCTAAAAACGTATCAAGAATTCAAGTTTGTAATGGCGGTCACCTACCTTGTAGATAACTTCCAAACAAATATAGTATCCTTAAATTGGATCGCCAAGAGATTATTCTGATATTTATGTTAAATCGACTAAACATTTAGTTTTGCCTTCTGATGATCAGCCGAAAAAGTATAGAGGAAGTAATGGAAAGGGCCCGTGTAGAGGAAGTCGTGGGCGATTTTGTCAACCTGAAGCGTCGGGGAAGCAATTTAATCGGGCTATGTCCCTTTCACCATGAAAAGACCCCTTCTTTCAGTGTTTCCCCCACCAAAAACATCTATAAGTGTTTTGGCTGTGGCAAAGTAGGTGGAGCGATAACCTTTGTCATGGAACACGAGGGGTATGATTACCCCGAAACCATCCGTTACCTGGCTGGCAAATACAGCATACAACTTGAAGAGAGTCAGGCAGATGCAGAAACTATACAGGCCGAAAGGGAACGGGAAACGATCTATAAAGTCCTTGAATTCGCCTGGCAGTACTATAAAAACCAGCTTCACAACACCGAAGAAGGCCAACTTGCGGGTCTTAACTACTTCATAGAGAGGGGTTTTCGTACAAAAACGATTGAATCCTTTGGCCTTGGTTATGCTCCTGAAAAAGCAGATGGACTCATTCATGAGGCAAAAAAGGCGGGATTTACCCTGGAAATTCTTCAAAGGGCAGGTCTGATCACCCAGCATGGCGGTGATTTTTTCAGACACCGCGTCATGTTTCCGATTTTCAATATATCGGGTAAGGTTATAGCTTTTGCGGGCCGTCAAATGGTGAGTTCCAGCAGAGGTCCCAAGTATATCAACTCACCTGAAACTGAAATATACGTCAAACGGAAGGTCCTCTATGGACTTTCACATGCGAAGAAAGCTATACGGGACAACGATAATTGTTTCCTCGTGGAAGGATACACTGACGTAATCAGTTTGCATCAGGCAGGGATTGAAAACGTAGTAGCTTCATCAGGTACTGCCCTTACGCCTGACCAGATAAGACTGATAAGGCGATACGCAGGCCGGATTACCGTACTGTACGATAGCGATCCTGCCGGGATTAAAGCAGCAATGAGAGGCCTTGACCTGATCCTGGAGGAAAACCTGGATGTAAGGCTCGCACTCCTACCTGAAGGTGAAGATCCTGACTCCTTTGTTAAAAAATCAGGCCTTGCAGGCTTCCAGGATTATATCCGCGAACACGGCAAGGATTTCATCCTGTTTAAGACCCAATTACTTTTAAAAGAAGCCGCAGGAGATCCCATGCGTAAAGCAACGCTGGTCAAAGATCTAGTCGAGACATTGGCACGTATTCCGGAAGCCATAAAGCGATCAGCATTTATCACTGAGTGCGCTCACCTCATGAAGATCGATGAGCATATCCTGGTTCGTGAAACCAATAAAGCTTATGATGAATTCCTCCGGCAAAAACGGCAAGGGATACCCCGTGACGTCGACAGCGCTGAACGTGAAATACAACATCAAGTGTTCAACCAGGAGACAAAGCAAACAGATGCCAGAATACAGGGACTATCCAACCTGTCAGATCAGTTCCAGGAAAGAGATATCATCCGCATTCTCCTGACGTATGGAGACAAACCCATACCTGATTCCAACCTTACCCCATTAAGTCGCTACATACTGGTCAGCCTGCTTGATATCATCGATGAGTTTCAAAACGAAACTTATAAAAAAATAATGCGCGAATATCAGGACCTGCTGGAACAAGGAAAATCACCCGGTCCGGACTATTTCACGAATCATCCTGATAAGGATATACAAAACTTGTCGATCGAATTGCTCACCTTTCCGTTTGAATATGCGAGCTGGGAAGAGCATGATATACCTCTCCAGATACAACTCCATCCGGATGCCAATTATAAAAAAGATGCACTTAATGCTATCCTCAGATTAAAACTCAAAATACTAATAGGCCATATTGAGAATAACATAGCAGTCATCAATCAGCTGCAGGAAGAAGGGAAGGATGAAGAAATGATCATTCATATCCGTATGCATGCTGATCTGCTTCAGCTCCGGGAACAGATAACTTCACAGTTCAAAAATGTGGTTTTACGCGTTTAACGCGATGCGCAGGCAGTAGACTGCAGCGAACTGATGACTAAAGTTGCACTAGCTATTTGCTACTTTTTAGCTGTGGTATCAGCAGCAGGCACAGAAGAATCACCCTCATTCAGTTCCTTCAGAACCCTATCCGTGATATCGTATTTCTCATCCGCTACCAGTACAGGTCCTCCCTCTACGTAGCTGAGGATAAAATCATATCCTTCCTGTTTTTTAATCTCATTGAGTTTGTCCTGCATGATGGCCTGTAGTCGTTTATTGATCTGAGCAGTCTCGCTCATGATTTCCTGGGCCATCTTGTCGCGTTCTGCCAGAATCGCTTCCTGACGCGTGGAGAGATATTTTTCACGGGCTTCCATTTCCTTTCCGGTCATGGTGCCGGTTTGAGCTTTTTGCTGATAGGCCATTATTTCCTTTTCAAGGGCAGCACCTTTGCTCTGCAATTGTTCTTCTGCCTTGCGTTGCTTGATCTCCATCGCTTCAGATTCCTTTTTGAATTCTTTGTAATGAAAGAGGATGGAATCCCCGTTAACATATGCGATTTTTATCCCCGAAACTTCTGCTGTAGGTGAAGAAGCAGATGAACCGGCCTCTTTGCAGGCATATGTCATGAGCAGCGAGCACACGAGAATGAAGGGAATATTGAAATTTTTCATGAGTCATTAATTATGAAGCGGTAAATATACTATCCTATTAGTAGTTAAGCCGTTTTAGATTGAACTATGACCTTCCTGAAAAAGACCAAGGTATCTTTTCAAGCTTCATTACGGGTAAAAGTCTGGCTTAACTCCCTCTTTTTCATTATCTTGTCGTAGATGTAATAAAGAGTATAACCTAGGGCAAATCCTACAGCTGCGCCTGCGATGACATCCCTCAAAAAATGGGCAACCAGGTAAACACGGGAAAGCGAAACGGATATGGCGAAAAATAAACACACAAACGACACCCATGGCTTCCTGATCAATGCTGCTGTGAGCGTGAATAAGGCCCAGGCAGCCATTGAATGTCCGGAAGGAAAACTCGCATGACCGGATAATACCTGATAGTCCAGAACCCCAACTGGGCCATCCCAGCCAATACGTTCCAGATATAAAAATGGCCTTTCGTGCTGAAACCATTCCTTTAAAAGAAAAGTAACCACCGTCACCAGGCCGCCAAGTAAAGGAATCACGATCATTCGTCTCCAGGACTGCAGCCACAATAAGAGCCCAATGACGATAAAACCATATTCTTCACCGAGTTTAGTGACATGGTAAAAATAATAGTCTGCAAATGGAGTTCTGTGTAATGCTAACCATCTTACAAAATATCCCTTGTCCCCAAGAAAGGTTAAGGCAATTCCTGCAGCCATAAGGACAAATGCACCGATAACATACATTCTCCAAGCACTCATGCACTTTTCAACTTATGTGCTGAACGCCATCTGCTAAACATAGCTTTAAATCTATCCATATCCATAATCTTTGAATCCTGTAGTGCCTTATAGGTCAGGATGCCTGAGATGACGCACAACATAATCACAGGCGTCCAGGCCGCCAGAACAGGCGGGAGTTTTTGCGCATCATTCAATTTTTTACAGCTGATATTACTCATCAGGAAAAAGGTAAAAAAGAAAATGGATACTAAAAGCGGATACCCAAATCCTCCTTTACGCACAATGGTGCCCATCGGGCCTCCAATCAATAACATGACGATACAGGCCGCCGCCAGCGAAAACTTCCAGTGCAGCTCATAGGTATGTTTTCGCTTGTTGAGTTCAAGACGCTGTATGGTCCTATCATTCCTGTCGATGGTGGACTTGGCAATAGAAACCTTACTATTCATTTGTCCCTTGTATTCACGCTGCAGGTTGCCCGGAAGAACTTGCATCACCGATTTCGTCTGGCCTACATCTGCCGAATCCAGAAATGCCTTCATCTGAGTATACCTCGATACTGCTTTCGAGTTTTCGAGTACAAGTCGGTTACCTTTCAATCCCCTTTCCAGTATCGTGACCTCTCCTGTATCTTTTGTTATGCCATCATTGACCGGAGTAGATTTAGATAATGAATCAGCCAGCAGGGTGTAGGCTGTATGATTGGATGCTCTTGCAATTGCAATTTGCTCATTCATCGTATCGATTTCACTCGCTATCTGGCGCGCGCTCTTCATGGTGTGATGCGATTTGAACTGCTCCTCTTCTGTCCTGTCCAGATCAAATTCGCCAAGATCAAATCGCCTGGTCCATTCATTAAAATGTGAAATCATAAATGGCTTGGCATTGGGTCTGCCCTGTCCATCGGCCTGTGCATACTGGTAACCGTCATATAAGGTCATGACAAAAGCGCCATCATCTTTAGAGACATACATCTTTCCTTTCTGGGCGGTAACAACATTTAATCTCCCCTTGCTTCGCTGCGAATCATCATACACCATGATATCTTCAATCGTCTCCTTATCCTTATGTTTTTTTCCAACACGAATGGAGTATCCATGAAAGTCCTCATTAAAAACACCCGGCTCAATACTCAATGTTGGTTTCTGTTTGCGGATGTCGTATAACCTGGATTGGTATTTAAGATTTGCAATCGGAATGATCGTGTTTGAACAATAAAATGAAAACAAACCGATGACCGTACTCAACCCCAACAGAGGTGCCAGTATTCTGGTCAGCGGTACACCGGCGGATTTAAAACTGGATAGTTCATAACGCTCCGCCAGATTTCCCATCACCATGACTGAAGCTAATAGCACGGCAATAGGAAGGGCGAGGGGAAAGAGAGAAACAGATTTATAGAAAAACATTTCCATGATCACCAGGACCCCTACTCCCTTGCCAATAATGTCCTCAATAAACTTCCAGAGAAACTGCATAATCAGCACGAAAAGGGCCATAAAAAAGGACATCATAAACGGCGGGATAAAACTGCTGACAAGCAGTTTGTCTATCTGATATCCTATGTCGTACCAAGGCTTCCTCACGGTGAAATAAACTAGGGAGCACTCCCTTTTCGTATGTGGCGCGTAAAATTAGTCTAAACCAACGGTTTAGCCTAAGCATGCTCCGTACCATTGTAACCCTATCTGATGATGGAGAGAGGTGTATAATGGTCTGGGATTAAAAGTCAACCGTTACCGTCAGACTTGGAAGAACCGGAAGCTGATCTACCCGTGAATAGGAAACTCTGTCAAAGTAGAAAATATTAGCCCGGTTGTACACATTTGTCACACTGGCCAGAATTTCGAGCCTTAAGTCTTTATTAAACTCAATGGTCTTCTTCAATGACATATCCAATCGATGGTAATCCGGTAACTGACCACTATTACGCTGATCAGAATAGATGATACCTGGCTGGTCAGGGTTACCAGTGAGTACATCAGAATCAATTCCACCCAATATATCCTGCTGTCCGTAAAACCCTTGGGTAAGGGTAAATGGAAATCCGGAGCCGTAATTCCAACGCGCGCCCAACTCCCAGGTACGACCAAGGGCATAACTGACCAGAAAGTTGATATTATGTCTTCTTTCGAAGTGGGTAGGATAAACCTGCTCACCATCATCCCTGTTGACGTAACCCAAAGAATATGTTGCCCACAAGAGTAGCTTCTGTGTCTGACGGCTGAATGTAAAATCCACTCCATATGCGTTTCCGGTCTCTGTAGAGAAATCAGGATCTTGTTCACTCAGTTTGTTACGATTGACACCGATGAGTTGTGAAAAACCCTTATAATACCCTTCTACATTGATTTCCCAGCCTTTCGCCATTTCGAATTCCACGCCACCTAAAAAATGCCAGGCTTTCTGCAATTTGTCTTTGGTTTCGGTTTTGTTGTCAATTCCCGGTTCATAAATAGTTTCTTCAGGGCCAGATAGAAAACCAACAAAGAGATTGACCACATCTCTTTCATTGACAGTACTGATCATATTCTGAGAGTATTTGCCGGCGGCAAATTTAATCCGGACTTTGTCTGAAAAATTGCTCTTCAAGGCAAGTCTTGGTTCAATTGAAAAATCTCCCAATGAGGCATAAAACTGTGCACGGATGCCTGGCTCGATAATCAACGGCCCGGTTTTTTGACGCAACGATACATATCCCGCCAGTTCAGTGGTGTTCTCATTTTGTTCGAAGGTTACCCCAACGAAGTTGCGGAATTCAAGCACTGTTGCAATACCATTGAGCTCAAATCCATAATTGAGCGTGCTGTTTTTTCCAAAAGACTGAAAATCAAATAATGCATTAAATCCACCAATTGAATTTTTTCGGGGTGCATTATCAGCCTCCTTGAGTTCTATATCATATTTTGAATACGCCAGCGTTCCTGAAATAATCAGGTTAGATGAATTTGGTATTAATTTGAAATTAAGTCCTCCTCCACCGGACTGCCAGTCCAATTTGGCTAGCTGCTCCAGGTTGACACCATCTGAAAAACTAAAGCCAAAGAAATCCACTTTGCTTCCTTCTCCTGACAGGAAAGACATCTTACCATAGATATCTGTATAGGAATATGGCAATCCCAATGAATCAGGAGATGCATAATCATAAAGTCCCTGTGATGTTTGATCAAGAATAGAATGCTTCCCAGTGATCAAAAAGGACGAACTTCCTTTGCTATCAGGATTGAATGGGGTAATCGGGCCTTCGACCAATCCTTTTATCTGAAAAGGGCTAGCAGACACCAATCCTCCAAAACGAGTCTTATCGCCTTCCCTTGTTTTGAGGTCAACGATAGCTGAGATCCGACCACCATACTCTGCACTGAAACCACCGCTTAATACTTCAGCAGATTTGATCGCCTCTGTTTCAAAAACGCTAAAAAATCCAATACTATGGAACGGATTATAGATGGTCATACCATCGAGTAATATTTTATTCTGTACCGGAGAGCCGCCACGGATATAGATTTGTCCACCCTGATCCCCTGTGGATATGATCCCGGGAAGGACCATAAGATATTGGGCGATATCAGCTTCACCTCCTGCAGAGGGTAAAGCTTTGATTTGTTTAGGGGTAACAGTAATTCTGGATACGTTGACTTCATTCCTGCGCTGTTCCAGACTAGCGCTGACATTGATCGTCTGGAGCTGAATAGAACCTTCGGTCATCAGTAGCTTAAGGTATTTTACCTGATCTGCCTGGAGCGTAATCGCGGTCACCAGCGTGTCAAACCCGATAAATGCAGTTTGAAGCTCGTAGGAGCCGGCAGGGACATTTGTAAGTATAAAAAATCCATCCAGGTCGGAAACAGTCCTCATCGTGGTGCCGGTGAGCGTGAGGTTACAAAAAGAAACAGCTTCTCCGCTTTCTTCATTGTAGATATGGCCTCTCAATGTCGCAACTTGTCCAACTGCAATCGAGGCAGAGAATGCGCTCATCAGGGTAACTAGCACAATAAGGGTTCTTGTGCGGATCATCTGGCTTTTGATCATAGGGGGCAAAAATAACATTCTTAATGCTTCAAACAGGGCCGAAGACGTATATTAAAAGACTGAATCCTACATTTGCATCCATGGTGACATTGTCAGATGGAATTCAGGAACCCCTTGGCCCCTGCCCGGCCTGTGGCTCGGAACAGTGGAAAAAGGCCGGACAGGTGAAAGATTTCAGTATAACCGGGGAATGGTTTGACCTGCTGGAATGCCCTGTTTGCCATCTCAAAACGACCTACCCACATCCAAAGGAAGCTGAAATCGGGCGATACTATGCTTCTGAGGACTATGTCTCCCATAGTGACACAAAAGCCGGCCTAATCAACAGAATCTACCATGCCGCCCGGAAATACATGCTTAGAAAGAAGCATCAGTGGGTACAGAATGCTTCAGGGCTGGAAACGGGAACGCTGATTGATGTTGGTGCTGGTACAGGGCATTTTGCACATCATATGCAAGAAAACGGTTGGAGGGTGACCGCGCTGGAACCCGATGGAAAAGCCCGAATGGTCGCTGCCGAAAAACTGAACATTATCATAAAACCACTTGAAGAACTTGGCCGGCAAACAACACAATCATTTGATGTGATCACTTTATGGCATGTGCTTGAACATGTACATGACCTTTCAGGATACATGGATCAATTCCGTTCGATATTAAAACCGGGAGGCACCCTGATCATTGCGGTGCCAAATCACACCTCAAGAGATGCTAAAAAATATGGGGCAATCTGGGCCGCTTACGATGTGCCAAGACATCTCTGGCATTTCAGTCCCGATGCTATGAACAGGCTTATGACTAAACATGGTTTTACCCTGACAGGTAAGATCCCAATGCCCCTGGATGCCTTTTATGTAAGTATGCTTAGCGAAAAGTACAGCGGAAATAATTTCCTGGGTTCTATAGCCGGATTTATCTCTGGTCTGGGCACATTCCTCGCCGGAAAAAAGAATGTAGACGATGCTTCGTCCGTGATCTATATTGCAAAATAAATTTCCTTTTAGAATAGGGGTATTCAGATGTTAAAACACAGTCCCTCCCAGCTCACTTCTCTCCCGTTGCAAATGTCTTGGATTCGGCGGGATTTGCGCTGCGCTCTGAACTGCTAACTACTAACTTCCTCACATCTGCATTGCCTCCGGAAATGATTACTCCGATTCTCTTCCCTCTCAGTTGATCCTGATACCGGATGACAGCCGCGACTGCTACTGCACTGCTGGGTTCAATGATGATTTTCATTCTTTCCCACACCCACCACATGGCAGAAATAATTTCTTCTTCACTGACGAGTAAAACTTTATTCACCAGTTGGCGAATAATTGGAAAATTAATATCCCCAAGATTTGTCCGGAGACCATCTGCAATGGTATCAGCCCGTTCATTAGTTTCAATTTTCCCTGATTGTAATGATCTGAAGGCATCATCAACATTCCGAGGCTCTGCAGCCCAAACATGGGTCGAGGGTGAAAACCAATGAGCCGCCAGTGCAGTGCCTGCGAGCAAACCACCACCGCCAACCGGTGCAATAATGATGTCCAGCCCTGGTATCTCTTCAATCAATTCCTGTGCACAGGTACTGTTACCCAAAATAACCTGAAGGTCATTTGAAGGATGAATAAATGTCATTCCTTGTCCATTGATTACCGCATGCACAGCCTCTTCACGATCAGCAGGTCTGGGACCACTAAAAATAATCTCTGCTCCATAACCGCGAACCGCTTCAACTTTTACAACTGGTGCATTCTCAGGCATGACAATCACCGCTTTGATTCCTTTGATCCGTGCGGCAAGGGCGATGGCCTGCGCGAAATTTCCGGATGAATGGGTGACAACACCGTCAGCCAGCTGCTCAACGCTTAATCTGGAAAGTGCATGTGACGCCCCTCTCATTTTGTATGCGCCCATTCGCTGAAAATTCTCACATTTGAAATACACCTCCGCACCTGTCATTTCATTCAAGGTCGAAGACGTCAATACCGGTGTCCGATGAACTATACTGCTGATCCTGTCTCTGGCATCCAGTAGATCCTGTTTTGAAGAAAGTATCATTACGGAAGTATTTTATCTAATAGTGATTGAATCAAACGCCATGCGTTTTCGATATGCATCTCCTCTGTAAAGGTCTGACCAGGCACCCATCTGATCAGGCTTCTGCCTTCTACTACAGCATGTGTCATGTATGCTCTTCCACTATTATTGATTGCCTGCGTAAGTTGCTTTGTTAGTTTGTTCTCAGGGTCAAGGTGTGCTTTAATCCTGAAGGAAATAATATTAAAGGAACGTTGGTATGCCAGTTCAAGCCTTGCATCGTGCATCACGTGTGCTTCTATTTTTTCAGCTAACGCAATGTGGTGCCTCAATCTTGATTTGATCGCATCTGTTCCCAACAACTGAAGCGTCATCCAGAGTTTGAGTGCCCTGAATCTTCTTCCCAATGGAATTCCCCAATCGCGATAGTCATTGACTTTATCACCCTGGGAGGTCACCAGATACGAGGGATTGATACCCATCGTACGGACCAACAATTCAGGATCTCTGACATAATAGGCACTGCAATCAAACTGTACAAACATCCATTTGTGCGGATTAAAAACATAACTATCGGCACCTTCCAGACCTGCCCTTAGATGGGCATATTCTTCAAGCATCAATGCACTGCCTGCATAGGCAGCATCCACATGATGCCACAGACCATATTGATTTGTGATACGGCTTGTCGCGTGAATAGGGTCTATGGCACCGGTACCAGTAGTCCCTAACGTAGAGATCACACAAGTCGGTACGAACCCTTCCTGAAGATCCCGTTTGATAGCTGCTTCCAGTTGTTCAGGAACCATTGCCAGCTGTTCATCCACACCGATGTGAACCAGATGGTCAGTACCAAAGCCAGCCAGCCGGACTGCTTTCTCCACAGATGAATGTGCCTGAGCGGATGCATAGATACGATAAACGGTTCCATCAAATCCTCGTTTTGAAATCCTAAAACCGGACTTCCATTCTCGGGCTGTAAGCAATGCGGTCAAGGTTGCAGAGGAAGCTGTATCCTGGATGGCGCCCTCCCATCCGGAAGGAAGTCCAAGCAAATCCCGGCACCACTCCATACAACGCTGCTCAAGCTCTGCGGCTGCAGGAGAACTCTCCCAAAGCATACATTGTGCTGATATGCCCGCAGTGATCATTTCAGCGACAATGGAAGGAAAGCTCGTATTGCCTGGAAAAAAAGCATAGAAACCGGGATGCTGCCAATGCGTCATGCCCGGAATAATGACCTCCTGCAAAATCCTGAATACTTCATCATCACTGACGGGCTGAGATGGAAACTGATCTGGAAACTGCTTGTAAATAGCTCCAGGCTGCACCTGACTTCGGACAGGATAATTTTCAACGTTCCTGTAATAATCTGCTATCCACAGCACAGCGCGGGAAGCCAGATCAACAAAGGCCTGACGGCCTTGTTCACTATTGTGAAACAGGACAGGATCCATCAGAAAAAATTTATTGCTCAGGCGTCAGGATGCCGGTCTTCTCACCGAAATAATGAACAAACCTTCTCATTTCATTTGCAAGTTCAGTATTCTGAGTCGACTTATAGTATCCGTCTGTAAGGGCAGTCAACGCATAAAAAATCTTGCGGTCCATTTCCGCTACCTGGAGTTCTTTGGTCCACAGAAATAAAGTAGATGTATCGAGGGTCTCCTTGTCGAGTAAAGCAAGAAAGACTGATTTGCTTTCAGAAGGATGAGCCTGATGGGCATCTGAGGCCTGCCATTCGATGGTCTCCGGGACGCGGTTAGCATCAAGTTGTATGCGGATAGAAATCTCTGATGTTGATGTAGACATGATAAATTGATATGAACGGTAAAACTACTAATTGTGTCAGACTGTGAGCTATGAATGAGCGTGAGACAGAGAGAAAGCAGGACAGTGCAAAAGCAGGAAACTACTGATTAAACAACTTTGCGAGTTTAACTATTTCACTGCCATGATGGATGTGGGTCCCTTGCTTGAGCCCCTGCGCCGCCTGCACCATAGCTTTGGCCACATCATCTGCGTCAATAGGAGCCAGATCCCCAATAATGCTACCTGAGAAATACTGAAGGCCTTTGCTAAACCGACCAGCCATATCTTCAACAAAACGTTTGTCCTCGCGGTGACCGAGAAGTACCGAAGGGCGCATAATGTGGACGCCCCAATATGGCAACCGCCTGACATCATCTTCAAGCTGGCCTTTTACTTTCAGGTAATAGATTAGCGACCGGCTGTCAGCGCCAATCGAAGAAACAAATATCAGCTGATTCATATTCTGTAATGAACCCGTTTTGGCAATATTGAAGATCAGGTCGTGATCAATGGCGAAGAAGGCTTCTTTACTTCCTGCCTTTTTCATGGTCGTCCCCATGGCGATAAAAAGATCATCGCCGCGCATCAGGTGCCGGTAGTTGTCACTATGCGCCATATCGACCTCATAATGGATCAGCTTAGGATGGCTTGCTTTGATAGTTCCCCTGCCTATGGAAATAATCTTATCATATGCCTGATGGACCAACAGCCTTCTAAGGCAGCAATTACCGATCAATCCACTAGCCCCAAAAATCACTGCCCCTTTGGAGTAGTGCTGAATTTCAACACCTGATATGGAATGGTCTAATAACTGCTTTGTCATAAATAAATCAATAGGCTACCTCAAGTGTATAATAACTGACACTGTATCCTCCCCAGACACCCAGTCCCCCGGTGATATTCGATTGAATCCGGGTATAACTTGAAAATGGTCCCTGATTCGATTTTGCAAACTCAAGCGTATTCCAGAAATCAAAATTAGGTTCATCTATAGTACACCACTTGACGGTTACCGTATCCCCAACAAAATACAATCCAAATTCTTCTGGTTCAACATCCCCACTTTCTGTTTCAGGATTAAATAGCTGAAAACCAAAACTTTTACCATCGAAAAAGAGATCTTCCTCGACACTTGAAAAGCCCGTTTTCAGTTGACCGCCATTTGTTCCTACAAAATACCGGTAAAAGTCCTTTACACCGGCAGGGTCGGATATGTAACAGGTCAATTGCGCCAGGGAATCATTAGGGTCACCCGGTGGCGGCTGAAACATAAGACTGTCCAGAGGTACGGGCTTCGGAATCCGGGTAGTTGATGTAATCGTATCGCCATCAACTGCAATCAACAAATCATACGACTTACCTGTCTGAGGTTGCAGTTGATTGAGCAGATCCACATATACACAGAAATTAATAGATAGAGTATCGGATCTAAACCCAAACTGTTCTGCCAATTGCTCCCGAACGGCAGAATCCAGATCGAAAAAACATATTTCCTGCAATGATATCTCAAGTGATCCATCTGATACCAGGACATCTGCATCATGTACAAATGAATCATTAAACTCATCAGGGCCAAACGCCCCGTAGAAATCAAATGTCCTGGTCAGGATAAGGTAAGGAGGAGCTGGGTTATCCCCAACTTCCAGATAGCCCTCAACAACATACTCCGGGCTATCCCCTGAAGAAACCGGAATGTATTCTTCTTCGCAGGCAGCAAGAAGCATGGTGGTTATACCTACTATAATGACTTGGACTGATCTTCTCATTTAAACTTAAAATTCCAGGTTACAGATGGAAGTATTGGAAATATAGACACCTTATATGCCTTCACTTCAGCGGTTCCTGATTGAAGGTCTGTCTCATAATCCGTGTACAGGAAAAAAGTATTCTGGCGGTTATAAGCATTATACAGCGAGAACACCCATTCGGAAGTAAAATTCTTTTTACTGGTAGGATTAGGTATCCAGGTAAGGGATACATCCATCCGGTGATAGGGCTCAAGGCGTTGACTATTGCGTGGCCCATAATCAGTCTGCAGTTCGCCATCAATCAGGTAAACCCGCTCAGGAGGTGTAAATGACTTTCCGGTGGCATATACAAATACCAGACCGGCGATGAGCTTTGGACTGAGATTATAATTTGCAACAAAACTCAGATCATGTGTCCTGTCATAGGTGGTTGGATAGGTTCTGCCATTTTCGATATCGGGAAATGTACGATCTGTCCGGCTGAGCGTATAGCCAAACCATCCATTGAGCTTGCCTGCATTTTTGCGAATAAAAAATTCCAGTCCATAGGCCTCTCCACTACCAAACACAAACTCATTTTCCACTTGGTCTACACTGTTGTCAACGTAACTCTCGCGATAATCAATCTGATCCTGCAAAGATTTGTAATAGGCTTCTACAGAAGCTTCAAACGCGCCCCTCCTGATGTTTTGAAAATAACCTGCGGCATATTGCCATCCGCGCTGAGGCCTGACGATCTCACTACTTGGCACCCACACATCTGCAGGCAATGTGGAGGAACTGTTACTAACCAGATGAAGATATTGGGTAGTGGATGTAACACCAGCCTTTAAGGAAGCATTTGGATTCAATGACGTATTAATAAAAATTCTTGGCTCAAGTGAGTTGTATGTTTTTACCACTTCACCCGTTTCATAGACTTCACCATTGATTCCGGATGTATATGGTCCGGTCTGTTGAAAAAAGGTGCCCCTTAATCCGAGATTAACACGTAGCCATGGATTTATTTTCCAGTCATCCTGGATATAGACGGCATATTCATTGGCATATTTAGCGGTAGCGGTGTTTTCGAATGCTGTCTCCCCTGCGCTACCTCTGATGATGTTCGGTGTCAATCGATGTTTGGTCGCATGTATACCCGTCTTCACCTGGTGATCATTGGAAGGGAAATAATCAAAATCAAATTTTGCTGTGAAATCCCTTACACCGGAAAAAATATCAAAATTGAACTCTTCCTGATTAAACCCTGCCTTAAATTGATAATCATTGTAGATCGCTGAGAGGTTGAAAAACAACTTCTCTGTAAATAGGTGGTTCCATCTGAATGTGGCGGTTGCATTGCCATAAGGAAGTGTAAATTCAAAATCACGTCCCGGTTGCGCAAAGGTCAGCACATCCCTGCCAAAATAACCACTCAGGTATATTCTGTCTTTTTGAGAAAACTGGTAATTTATTTTAGCATTGAGGTCATAGAAAAAATAATTGGTCCCCGCGAAATCAGTCTGACGTATCAAAGGTTGTGCAAGGTCAAATCCATATGTACGTCGGCCACTGATCAGGAAGCTGCTTTTATCTTTCACAATTGGTCCCTCAAGTGTAAGCCGCGATGAGATGAGTCCGATACCCCCTTCTCCCTGAAAATTCTGGTTATTGCCTTCTTTCATCTGAATATCCAGTACCGAAGACAACCTCCCTCCATATACAGCAGGAATACCCCCTTTGATGAGGGTAGTATTCTTAATGGCGTCTGCGTTAAACACGCTGAAGAAGCCTAGAAAATGTCCACTGTTATAGACAACGGCTTCATCAAGTAATACCAGATTTTGATCTGCACCACCTCCCCTGACATAAAATCCGGAACTCCCCTCACCCGCCGAAGAAACACCAGGCAATAATTGTATAGTCTTCAAAATATCCACCTCACCAAGCAGCGCTGGCAAAACCTTGATCTGCTCTATCGGTAAGCTGACTCTGCCCATAGAGGTGCTTTGCACATTTTCATCTTCCTCAACACTCTTCGCGGCAACCACCACTTCCTGCATCTCAATGCCCTGCACCATATCAACATTGAGATCCGTATTTGATAATAAATACACCTCCTCAATGTACTCTTGATAACCAAGATAGGACACCACAATGCGATGAACACCTTCGGGCAAGGTGATGGAGAAAAACCCATATGTATTGGTGACAGTTCCTTTGGTGGCATCGCTTTCAAGATAAACATTTGCCCCTATCAGCGTTTCACCGGACTGATTGTCCTTCACATATCCACTGATGGTATGCTTGACTTGTGCATGGCCCGATTCAGACCATAAACACAGTAAGCCGGCTAGTATGGTTCTTTGTAGGAATAATCTCATATGATCGTTGAAAAACGCAATTGGGGTCATTTTGTTACAATAAACATAGAAAGAATTGAGCAACCTTTCCATTTCATCGGTAAACACGGGCAGGTAAACACCATAGCCATCAGAACTTAAAAGGAATCGGAGTGTTCTGTCTTTGTTGACCCTCGGTACTTAATGAAAATTCTTTCTTAAATAGATTCATAATCACAGAATCTTAAGGTGTTCATTAATAAATCGAGACCGATGAAATTTATTCTTAAAATTATCGCAGGCTGCCTGTTGATTACCAGCACCATGCAGGGGCAGGACCAAAGTATCAAGGATTACCTTGATGCCTACATTGGTGAGAATGCCGAGCCTTATCTCCAACCGCTGGCTGACTTATTTACGTCCAACATCAATACCGGCGTTTGGGAGTGGTCGAAGGCAGATTCAACCTTTTATTTCCGCCTAAAGGCGCAGGCAATTGTTTCCTATCCAGCGGAATCCATGAGAACTTTTACTGGGCATACATCCGGTGATTTTAAGCCTGCTCAAACTGTCGTAGCCCCCACGATCATCGGTGATCGAACCAATATTATCCTCCAGGGGGAAGACACTACTTTTTACATTTTTCCGGGAGGATATGACCTTAACAGGTTGACCCTTGGAACTCCTCAGCTTACGATAGGCGGATTCCTTCACTCAGAGCTGAGTGGAAGATTTCTTTCCTTTTCATTGGGCAAAGATCTGGGCAAGGTCAACTTCCTGGGGATTGGTGTACGGCATTTTTTAACAGATTATTTCACTGATGCTCCTTTTGATTTTTCAGTTGGTTACTTTTATCACCACATTCAAGCAGGGGATTATCTCGATAGTGACCAGCATCTGATGTCGATCCATGCAGGAAAGGCAGGAAAGTTTTTTTCAGGGCAATTGATGGTGGGGTATCAGACTTCAGCTTCTGCCATTCATTATACCTATGAAGATGGGGATGAAACCTACGACATTGATTTGTTTATGAAAAATAAAAACAACTTAATCCTGGAAGCCTCCGCCGGATTAAAACTTGGTCCTTTATTCGTAAGTAGTGCCATTAGTTACAGTCAACATCTAAGTGTGTCTGCTGGATTTGGACTTAGTTTTTAATGAGGTTTAAATTCAACCGGGCTTACCTTATACCCCGATTTTCGCAGTCCAGAAATAATGCCAGATGACCCACTCAGGTGACCTGCGCCGACAGTGATAAAATAGCGCAAAGCCGGATCAAAATTTACAATCCTCCCGATCATCAATCTGTTTCGATCGTAAATGATCAACTTGCGCAACGCATGCATGGATGATTTAGTGAGTTGATACAATTGATGTATATCCCCCTTTGTATAATAGTCAATTGCGCTGTCCGAAAAATTCCTGATTTTGTTTGGCTGGCTACTGATTGCCTTGATCTGCCGGTAGAGTGAATCCGGCTTTATGGAATGAAGGATCTCCATTTGCTCACTGATCGTTTCAAGACCCTGAAGTGTTAATTGGCTATTCTTTGCATAATTCCACAAATGCTCATCTAATGACACAGCATGGTCATTGTAGAGTATATTTTGGGATATGGCACTCATGATCATCAGCGGATGGAGGTGGGCATATCGGCTTATATCCAGGCCAAAAGATTTCAATATTTGTTTCCGGATTTTACGATATGCGGCGGGTCTGAAAAACGCAGGCATATGGTAACCTTGTTCGGGAGCTTGATGCGGCAAATCGGTTAAATCCATTTCACCGACATAGACGTCAGTCTGACGGATGAGCGGATATAAGGCATCACAAAACCTGTAGACCCGATCATCCCTGATATGCATGGAACCAAAAATCAGCGATGGATTACCTTCCGCAAGCTGAAAGGACCACAATAAAGATGATGAACTCAATGTCCTGTTGAGGTTGTATTTAACCTGGAGTTACTTTCCATTATAGTTCAGCGGTAACACTTTCCTGTTTTTGACGGTTGAAAGGGTCATTAATGTTTTCAACCGTTCCACCTCAGGAATCTGGGATAATACATTGAAAAGCAGGTTTTGATAGGCCTGCAAATCCTTACAGATCACCTTGAGCAGGAAGTCCCCATCGCCTGTGATGATATTGCATTCTGCAACCTCATCAATCTCATTCACCTTATGGAGAAAATTTTCCGATGCATTTTCCTTATGCCAGCCTATATTGACAAGGATGAAGGTCTTGACAGTCAGTCCGAGGGCTAATGGATCAACCTCAGCATGATAGCTCTTAATGATCCCGTTCTTCTCCAGCTTCTTTACACGCTCGAGTGTAGGTGCAGGTGACAAACCGATTCGCTTTGAAAGGCTGAGGTTTGTGATATTACTGTTTTCCTGCAATAGCCGCAGTATCTGAAAATCAATCTTGTCAAGATCCTCGATCATGTGTATACCATTTATACTTTAAAAAAATATCTGCTATGGATGCCTATGGGAATATACCTAAACGGACATAATCCCCAGAAATTTTATTCAATGCTACTACAAATGCTGCAGACCTGAGATCTTCAATGGTCTTTTTACGTTTCATGGTATCTCTGATTTCATCGTATGCATTGACCATGGTATCTTCCAGACCAGAGCGCACCAGGTCAATTTCATCAGCACCGTGTGTCAACACATTTTTTTCCCTGTTGCTAACATTCTGCCCAGTTAATCTTTCTACCGTTGATAAAAGATTGCTGAGTGAATTCTCCTGGAATCTTTTCTCCATACGTCCGAAGCGCATATGTGAAAGGTTTTTCAACCATTCAAAATAAGAAACCGTCACACCGCCTGCATTCAGATACATATCAGGTAAAATCACAATTCCTTTTTTGGCTAAAATATCTGCAGCCTCTGAGGTTACCGGGCCATTGGCCGCTTCAGCTATAATTTTTGCTTTGACCTTTTTTGCATTTCCTGTATGAATCTGATTTTCCAATGCTGCTGGAACAAGAATATCACATTCGATAGCCACCCAGTCTTCACGATCCGGCAGCGTCTTGGTGCCTGGGAAGCCAAGGATTGAACCTTTGTCTTTACGGAACTTGACCAACTTCTCAATATTGATTCCCTTTTCACTATAGATGGTTCCTTCCATCTCTGATACCCCTATCACTTTGACATCACCTTCGCTTTGTGATATCATACCTGAATAAGATCCAACATTTCCGAGTCCCTGAATAACCATCGTTTTTCCGCCGATTCCTGGTTCGAGTCCTACTGCTTTTGCATCATCTGCATACGACAAAAATTGGCGGATGCCGTAGTAAACCCCACGACCTGTAGCTTCCGTTCTGCCCTTGATACCATTCTGGCTTTCAGGTTTTCCGGTCACACAAGCGGCTGCATCAATCTCACCATGTTTAAAGGTCTGGTAGGTATCAAGAATCCAGGCCATTTCCCGGCTACTTGTTCCATAATCTGGCGCTGGTACATCGAGACCAGGACCGATAAAGTTTTTACGGATGAGTTCTGTAGTATAGCGTCTTGTAATTAATTCAAGTTGCTGCTCTGTATATTTTCTGGGACTGATTTTAACACCACCTTTGGCACCTCCAAAAGGAACATCCACGAGAGCACATTTATAACTCATCAAGGCAGCAAGGGCCATGACCTCATCGCGATTGACAAGATGGCTAAAGCGAATCCCTCCTTTAGTTGGTAAGCGGTGATGGCTATGCTGGACACGAAATGCTTCTATCACCTGGTACGTATTACCTATTTTGACCGGAAAGGTCATTTCGTACACTGCGTTACAACCTTTGATTTGTTCAAGGAGCCCTTTTGGAATCGTGGTGTGCGCAGCCGCCCTGTCAAAATTCCTGTTGACGCTTTCGAAAAAGCTGATGTGTTTACTAGTGCTATTACTCATTTTTTTGCCGTTTTTCAATTCTTGAAATTTTTCGATCCAATCGGATCATATAGATAAAAAGGGTGATCAGGATAATCAGGCAAACGCCTGCTACCACATATATTTTACCAATACTCCTGATAAAATCCGGAGTTGATTCTCCCTCTGCTTGCGCAGTCTGGAAAATCATCAGAAGTAGGAAAGCCAATATGGATTTAACGCTCATAGATGGTTGAAAAAGCCCATAAATATGACAAGATTTATTCAACTTCACAGGTTTCCTTTTAGCTTGTCCGTTCTGTACACTAACTGGCTGATCCACAAGCCAAGCAGAATAAATCCGACCACTGCAGGGTAAAAGACCATGCGCATTGTATTATCAAGGTCCTCACCACCCAGAGCTGGATTTCCCCCATTGCCCGGATGCAGACTATCCGTCATCCTCGGGATGATAAACAGCAAAGGAATCAGGAGCACAAAAGCGAACATATTATACCCAGCTGTCAACCTTGCTTTCTGCATATCATCCTCCACGGACGACCTCATCACCATGAGTGCTGCATAGATAAGCAGGGAGATAGCAGACATATTTTGCTTGACATCCCAGCTCCAGTATGCATTCCAGGTGTTTTTAGCCCAAAGCATTCCTGTCACCATGCCTAGTAACCCAAAGACTAATCCTACCTTAATGAAGGCTACACTTTTTCGATCAAAATCAATATCCGCGTTCCGATAATACTGTAGACTATACCATGCACTTACGCCAAAGAGGATAATCATACAAAACCACATAGGGACATGGAAATACGTATTGCGGATTGTTTCAGCAAGTATATTGCGAAAGGGATATTGTACACCGGCCTTTTCGTGGACATGCTCAATCTTGTCCCTGAACCAAAGCTTCATTTCAGCAGTGTCCTGAACAGAGGCTGGTGTGATAAAGATGGCATTGGGTAGGATGCTGGTTCCTTCAGCCCCATGATCCAGCACAAGCGTGAGCGGATAAGCCTCCTGCCTGACCGGAAAAACTGAGGGGATATAAAAACTAGCTGATAGGTTGCGATCGTCCCAAGCCTGGATATGATGTGCCTGTATAACAGTGTCTCCTGACAATCGGAGCCAGCCCCTCAATTTTGTTGTGTCAGTGAGGTAGAATGAATTGTAGCCAATGACATCCACCACCATCATTTCTCCTGCTACAGCTCTGTCTGGCGTAACCTTGATGATCCCGGGTTTAAGTGGAACTATCCAACCAGCGATAAAAACGAAGATCAGGATGATCATGGCAGCCCATTTCCATGCCGCCAGTCGAAAAGGTGAATTCGTGGTTGATTCCTGCATCATTATGAGCGCCAAAGATAGGGAAACAACCAGAGAGACAGGCCAATGACCAAGAATATAATGCTGGACAAAAGCATCAGTTCATTCCAGGGGTTTTCATCAGGTGTAGTTCCTGATGAATAGGCTGTCAGTCGAAGGATATTGATCAGCAACGGAATCATCAAGGGCAATGCCATGACCGCCGTTAAGGATGCATTCTGTTGGGTTTTGATGGCAATAGAGGTGATGAGGGTCAGCAGAAAAGACAGTCCGATGCATGACATGAGACCTGTGGTCAAAAACCATCCGATCCGTAAAATTGGATTGCCTGCCATGACAAACAAAACAAACCAAAGGACCAGGAAAATAAAGACCAGGAGGAGGAAGTTATAAATCACCTTAGCGGCAAAAAGCTCCAGGGGATGGTAGAGCGTATAATAGTAGAAATAGCGCCCCTCACTCTCCCTGCCAAAAGTTTTTAAAACTGCCATCAGGGAACAAAAGAGAAAAATAACCCAGAACGTCAGACCCCATTCTTTTGGTGGCAACTGCTTCCAAATGGAAAACACAATAAAAGAGGAAGAAAGCACATATAAAACTATACCTGACAAAGCGTAACGTTCCCGGAGTTCAATGCGCGCTTCTGTGGCTACCAGGTTTAATATTCGGTTCATTCGTGGCAAAGATAACAGGTATAAGTACAGGAGTGATGAGAGGGGATAAACTAGCCAAGGAAATAAATCTTGCTAAAAGTAGCCTTACGGGCTTAGAAAGGAGCCTGGTTTTAAATTTGAAATATACGTCTATATTAAATATATATTTAATGTATTACCTTTGTCATAATCAACGATTTAAATAAAATGAAAGGTCTGATTACCTCAGTCTTTACCCTCTGGTTTCTAGCCGTTTATGCCTCTCCAGGCAATGCCCCCTATTTCTATAGCGTAATAGCTAAGGCCGGGGACGGTATAACCATCCTCCTCAACCGGTACGAACTGGATGAGTATGAGTGCAATATGAATAAGTTTCTCGAAATGAACGAGTTAAAGAGAAAAGATCAATTA
>JAWXAW010000204.1:0-10085 GCA_034439675.1 Saprospiraceae bacterium
AGGCGTTTTATCCCAATTTCGAATTTGCTTATGAATATCCTGCTAGAAAGGATACGATCAAACCAAAGGCACCTGGTATTACACTTGAGCTCAAGACGAAGGAAGGCACACCTGTTGTTACACTCCGCAGTGATCAACCGAATAAAAATAAACTGGGCGATATAGTCAGCCTTGGTGCAGCCCTGGTGTTTTATTGGGAGTTACCTGCAGATAGCCTGAAGCAGATGTCGGATGACCACGAAGCATCAGGAAATAAAATCGTTTTTGCCGGCGCCGATAGTAAATTGTATTTTCTTTTCAATGGAACGATAGCAGAAAAGGAACTGAAAGAGAACCTGTTTTATGCTATGCCTGATCAGGACAGTGTTGGGTTCACTATTCTTCATTGTTTTCCTGATGCCGCCATGCTCAAGGCCGTACCGTCTTCAAAAGGAACAGCAATACTCAATCCGGTAGCTCATGTGGAGATCTGGAAAGAAGGCGAGGGTTACCGGGATGCGTTTATCTATCCCGAAACGAGGACCCGCAGAAGCGGCGGATTCGACATACCCGGCTCCGGGTACAAGATTGGGATGGGCACAATTAAGGCAAGCAGTATAAAATATTGTGATTGCCATATTTCGGTTCAAAAAGATAGTACCCTGGCTGCTGAATCTCTGTCTTTCGCGTCGGGGAAACCCCAACATAGGTATGGCTATCGATTCACTCCCCTCGAATGTAGCCAGGATATCCCGGAGGTAGTCACCATGCAGATCACCCGTACGCCGGGAAAAGGCATGATGATCATAGGAACAGTACTCGCTGCCATAGCCCTCCTGCTCCTGTTTATCAGAGGAAATATTGTGTCTTCCTGAATCAGAGCACTTTTCTGACAGCACGTCTGACAGGCTATGAGAAAGATCAATCAACCAGGTGATCTAGATCATCAGAATCTCAGGGCGTAAAGGCCAATTTTGATACGAGTAATTAACGTTTTATTAATTTTAAGAAACGAGTAAAACCAAGCAATATGAAAAACTACATGCTTTTGATTTGCACCTTTTGCATCGCCATTGTTATGGGGCTTGCATCATGCGAAGGTGAGGACGGAACCGCAGGTCCGATTGGTCCGATTGGTCCGCAAGGGCCTCAGGGTCCGCAAGGAGAAGGTACCCAGAATTGTGTGATGTGTCACGGAAGTTCTCAATTGATCTCTGCAAAACAGTTTCAATGGGATCATTCTGTACACGCTACAGGAGGTAACTACAATCGCAATACTACCGCGTGCGCAGGGTGTCATACCAGTCAGGGATTTCTTGAAAGGATTGAAACTGACGCACCATTTGGCGCTACTGCAGCAACAATTGAGGATCCTTTACCACAAAATTGCTACACCTGCCATCAGATTCACCAAACCTATACGGAAGCAGACTGGGCATTTACTCAAGAGGATCCTGTAACGCTCTGGGTAGGGGGACAGACATTGGATTTTGGAAAGGCTAATCTATGTATCAGTTGTCACCAGTCAAGAATATACACACCAGCGTTGCCTGATCCGGCAACGGGTGGAACAGTAAACATACAGACAACCCGATATGGACCGCATTACGGACCACAAGGGGTGATGTTGCCAGGGTTAAACGGCTATGAAGTCGCTGGCCCGGCTGTGTATGAAAATTCAGCCCATACCTTGTTGCTCGCCAACAATACTGGAAATGCATGTATTACCTGTCATATGGGTACTGCCCAGGCAACGAATTCAGGAGGCCACACATTCCGTGTAAGTACTGATGAAACCGGCGTGATTAATGCTGCGGCATGTATCGTCTGTCATCCTGTCGCTGCCGAAATGAATGCACTTGTTGATGATCGTCAGGCTCAAATTGAAGCCAAATTGGCAGAACTTGAAGCATTACTTATTGCCCGTGGTATATATGATCCACTCATAGGACAGAATACCAAAGGTGATTATGAAGGTCACGAAGCCGGTGCATTGTTTAACTATAAGTTTGTAAAAGAAGACAGAAGCCGTGGAGTCCATAACTTTAAATACGCCAATGCCCTGCTGACCAATTCAATTGCTTCATTGCAATAGTCGGATGAGATCATTCATCCAGGTATAGTTTTTCTACGCTAAAGCATTTGCTAATGAAAGCATGTAGTAATGATCAATTGAAATTCCGGAGAAGTCACCGGTTATTTTGGATAGGCTGCCTGATATACGTACTTTCTGCTGGTAATCTTTTTGCCCAGAATGAAACGGTAGCGGTGCAGGATGAAATGGCAACAGATGAAGTGGAAATCAAACCTGTTAAAAACACCTTTGAAAGTATCTGGCTTATCGATGCACAAACAGTCATGGTGCCGGTGAAAGGAACTTTTGAAGCTGATTTTCAACATAGGTTCGGTACCTGGGAAAATGGGTATGAGGATTTTTATGGAGTCTTCGCCTCTTCCAATATCCGTCTGGGGCTTGATTATGTTCCGGTTGACAGGTTGCTTGTTGGTCTTGGATTTACCAAGTTCAATAACCTTGTTGATTTTTATGGCAAGTATGCCATCGTCAGACAGATGAAAGGTGGTGGGTCTCCCATCAGCATAAGTTATTATATCAATGCTGCAGTCGATACCCGTGAAGAAGAAGATACCAATTTTGAAGAGGGTTCAGATCGCTGGTCTTTTTTTCACCAGGTCATGGTTGCCAGTAAAATCACCGATAATTTTTCACTGCAGGTTTCAGGTAACTTAGCCTGGTTCAATTTCAAGGAGCATCAATATGATGCTGAAGGTATTGACTTAGGCCAGGACAAGAATGGGCAGGTTTCTATCAGTGCATTGGCCAGGTATAAGGTCTCCAACACCATTGGTGTGATCGTGGAGTATGACTATCCAATCACAGATCAAGAGTTTTTTGATCCTGAGCCAAACCTTAGTATTGGCCTCGAATTTGTGACCAGTGCTCATGCCTTCCAGGTTTTTGTGGGCAATTTCCAGAGTCTCGTCCCACAGTATAATCATACGTATAACGCCAATAATTTTGGTGACAATCAGATCCTGATTGGATTCAATATCACGCGCCTCTGGAATTTCTGATCTATAGGTGATTAAGTTTAGAAAGAGTGGGCACTATGCGGTGTCCACTCTTTTTTTGCCCCTAAATCCCCTAAAGGGGACTTCGTTAAAATGCTCATTTTTCTTTGCCCCTAAATTCCTGTTCGGCCTAGTTTATATCTACGCAAGTTTTTATCACAGGGAAGAGGGTGTACAGGTCGAAGTATCGGTGTGTTTGCAAGTTTTCAACTTATGACGGGTAGTTCAAGTCATCAGACTTGAACTGGATATCCTCTCGTCTCCTGACGAGCATGAATACAGACAAAGCTTCCTACATCACTCTCCTCGACCGCACCCAACTGGAGTCCATACTAAGGAGAATTCCGATCAGCATACTAAATCCTAAAAGAGAAGATCCTCCGGAACTGATAAACGGAAGAGGAATACCGATGACCGGCATGAGCCCCATCGTCATGCCGATATTGACGATGAAGTGGGTAAACAAAACGCCCACGACCCCAAATGCATAATGTCTTATAAATGGAATCCGCGCACGCTCCCCAATATCAATGACCCGAAGCATCAAAATCAGAAACAATATAATCACGGCAATGGAACCGATAAAGCCGTGTTCTTCACCAATGATACTGTATATAAAATCAGTGCTTTGTTCAGGTACATAGTTGAGCTTAGTCATGGTCCCCTGGAGATACCCCTTGCCGGTAAATCCGCCTGAACCAATCGCAATTTTGGATTGCAGGATATTGTATAAGGAACCCCGCGGATCGCAGTCTTCAGGATTGAGCCATACATTGATCCGGTCTTGCTGATGGCGCTCCAGTACATTGGTGAATAGGTAACTGCTCGTATAGGCAAATCCAAAAAGGATGGTTATGCCTACAGATAATAACACCACCTGTCTGATTTGCTTGTTGATAAAATTTTCGATTGTAGCATAGAGCATATAGATCACAGATAGGCCGATCACAATGTCGAGTCTGTCCAAAAATGCAAAAGCAATGGCTAACATGATCATACCAAGGCTCACCAGCAAATGCATTTGTTTTCGCTTTACGCTGGTCAATAGAAAAATCCCGCCTGCAAAAAGCAATAGAGGTAACACCACAAAGACATCGTATTTGAGTGCAAGCACAAACAACAGGGCAAGGATAAAGAGTAAGACGGGAATCCAGATCGCAAGCCCTTCTCTGAATAGTACAAGGAAGATGGATAGGAAAACCAGCGCCGATCCGGCATCACCCTGCAACAAGACGAGGAGTGCCGGTAAAAGAATAATACCCGAAGCCACCATTAAATCACGCGTGTCTGAAACACGGGTCCGATGGTGACTCAGGAAAGAGGCCAGGGCCATGATGGTCCCCACCTTTGCTAGTTCTGATGGCTGAAATGAAAACCAACCTAACTGAAACCAACTTGTGGAGCCCTTGATGGTAGCCCCAAGGATCAACACAAGTAAGAGGAGAAAAATGGTGAAGGCATAAAACGGATATGCAAATCCGCTCCAGAATTTCCAGTCAATCAACTGAGATCCGGTCAATATCACCAGCGCACCCACAATAAAGATGCTTTGCTTACCTGCTTGTGTGGAAAAGAAAGGGACAATATTATCCGGCTGATACCCTGCAGCATAGATCATCATCAGGCCGATGATGATCAGGCTGATGACAATCGCAAAACTGATCCAGTCAAACTTCTTCATGTAGCTCGTTCAGCCTATTGGTCGTATAACAACAATTCTTCCACCCTGAGGTTATCCGTCACCGGTATAGCCTGGGGATAATCCTGCTGCATCTTTTTTAAAAATGCCTGTGCTTTTTGCATCGTGGTAAAGGCACCTACTTTCAGGTGAAAATAAGGTTCATTGTGTATGAAGATCACCGGGTATTCCGGATACCGTTTTTCAAATACACGACGTGCCGTTTCCATTTGCCTGCGGTCGATACTGGCCATGATCTGAATCCGCCATCCTCGTAACTCCTGATGTTCCGCATTATAGGTTATCCATCTGTCCATCAGGGCCGTGATCCGGGGTTCTTCTACCATCTGAGCATCACCGGGAGGGATGGCCATCAACAACCATACACAGGTCAGGATTAGTTTATATAAAAAGCAACTCCTTGAAATGGCAGATGGAATATTCATTGATAGCTTTATGACGGGTCCTGGTTAGTTTCTTTTACAATCGCTACGCTCTGGCTGCACCCAAGGCGGTCTGCTCCAGCCCGTATCATTTTCATGGCCTGGTTATAGGTATTGATTCCGCCGGAAGCTTTGATTTGTATGGACGGATCCAGATTTCTGCGCAAGAGCTTGATCGTGTCCTCTCTCACGGGATCTCCAAAAAATCCGGTCGAGGTCTTAACGAACTGAAGCTTCAACTCATTGCTGATCTCACAGATCCGCATGATTTCGTCTTCGTTCAGTAGTTGTGCTTCAATAATGCACTTCAGGGTCACCTTATGTTCTCCGGCGGCTTCTGACAGGGCAGTCAGTTCCTGCCGTGTAAGTTTCCAGTGCCCGGTTTTTACAGCAGACAGATTGATGACCACATCCACTTCGTCTGCACCGAGATCTGCTGATCTACGCAGGGAAGCAAGTTTGGCTTCCACATGATCATACCCGATCGGAAAACCGGCTACCGTGCACAATAGAAAGGAACGGTCTCCTGAATGCACCTTTGCATATTGCAGATACATCGGCGGTATACAGATTGCTTTAAATCCATATTCCTTGCTTTCGGCAATGAGCCGATCGATGATCTCTTCGGTACAGTCAGGCCGGAGGTAGCTGTGGTCTATGTAATGTGCCAGTTGCATGCAGTGGCAAAGATACTACATGCAGAAGGTAAAAGGCTAAACCGCTACCTGGTGATCACGCAATGCTGCATTGAGTGATACTTTCTTATCCGTGGAAGGTTGACGCTGTCCGATGATCAGTGCGCATGGCACATTGTATTTTCCTGCGGGGAAAGTTTTCTCATAGCTGCCGGGGATTACCACGGATCGGGCAGGGACTCTTCCTTTGTAAGTGACCGGTGATGAGCCTGTGACATCGATGATGTGTGTTGATTGTGTGATCACCACATTAGCACCCAATACCGCTTCCTGTTCGACGATGACACCTTCCACTACAATACATCTCGAACCGATAAAACAATCATCCTCAATAATATTTGGGCTTGCCTGTGGGGGTTCGAGTACACCGCCAATCCCGACGCCTCCGCTGAGATGTACGTTACGTCCTATCTGAGCACAGGAACCAACAGTAGCCCATGTATCCACCATTGTACCGCCTCCAACGTAAGCTCCAATATTGACATAGGAAGGCATCAGGATGGCACCTGATTCGATAAAGGAACCGGTTCGCACAAGTGCGTGGGGCACCACCCTTACGCCCTGAGCTGCGAATCCTTTTTTCAATGGAATCTTATCATAGAACTCGAAAGGGCCGACTTCAATGGTTTCCATGGCCTGGATCGGAAAATACAACGTAATAGCCTTTTTAACCCAGTCATTGACCACCCAGTCTCCGGGAGCCCGTTGGTTGGCCACTCTTATTTCACCCCGGTTGAGGAGGCTGATACAATTGAGGATGGCATCCTGTACTTCGCGTTCTTTCAGCAGGGCTCTGTCTTCCCAAGCGGATTCGATGATGGATTGGAGTGGGTGCATATTCAGATTGATTTTAATGGGGCAAAGATGAGATTTGTTCTGTGCCTAAATCCCCTGAAGGGGACTTTAATTTTGCTTTAGTGGTCTCTGATTGCTTGTTGAGGGGGTATAAATTGGAAAATTAAATTAGGTTACTGAGTTTGATGAGGGGGAGGGAAATACTAGTACTTTCCGCCGCCACTTAGCGGAGCTAAGTGGGCGGCGAGAGAGTGTTTCGGTTAGTGCCCTTCGGCAAGCTCAGGGACCCGGGTGGAATCCTTTAACCTCTTAACCTCTTAACCTCTTAACCCTTTAAGCCCCTAACCTCCTAACCTCTTAACCTCCTAACCTCCTAACCTCTTAACCCTTTAACCCTTTAACCATCTAAGCCCCTAACCTCCTAACCTCCTAACCTCTTAACCTCTTAACCCTTTAACCGTCTAACCATCTAAGCCCCTAACCATCTGAGCCAATAATCAAATAACAACCAAGAAAAACACCCTATTACATATTACAATTATATATTATCTTTGCAACTAGGTCTATTGTCAAACAGAAAACTACACGTGCTATGAACCGGATCATCACTATACTCGTCACCATATTTATCCTGTTACTCCTGTACATCTGGATCAGTCATGTATGGGGAAGTGACACACCCCGACATCCGCGCCAGATTGTTGATGCCAAGGAAACCCAGCTTTCGGATGATTATTTAGCGGATGGCGATACATCTACCTTCAATACCACTCCTGCCCAGGAAATCCCTGATGAGCCTTTGACAAATGATGAATTTGCTACTGAGCGCCCTGTGGAAGCAACAGAGGAAGAGGCCCCTGAGCCGGTAAAAAACGAACCGGTCGTGGAGAAAAAAGTCCAGGAGCCGAAAAAGGCTGAGCCAAAACCAGAGCCAAAAAAAGTGAATACCCCACCGGCACCGGTCACCAAACCTGCTACGAAACCGGCTAAAACTGAATCCAAACCAGCGACCACAACTCCATCCAACGGCGGCCAGCACCTTGTCATTGCTGGCAACTTTGCCCAGAAAGTCAATGCGGAACAGAGAGTCCAGGAGTTGAAGAAGGCTGGATTTAATGAGGCAGAGGTCATCAATTTTGACTTATCAGAATATCATACCGTTTGTGTGGGACGTTTTGATGACGTCAATGAAGCCAGGAAACTGGTCAAAAAACTTAAGGATTATCACAAGATTGATGCATACGTGAGGATAGGGGGCTGATGTGCGGACGGTCATCGCTGACAAAGACTGAAAAAGAACTTGAACAACGGTTCCGGGCTACCTTTTACACCGAGGAGCTGGAGCGGTACAATCCATTGCCCAATTTTAATGTGGCCCCTACCCACATGCATCCGGTGATCACGCAGGAAGAGCCGCACATCCTTCATCTATTTAGATGGGGCCTGATTCCCTTTTGGGCCAAAGACATCAAAATCGGTTCGAAGATGATCAATGCCCGTATCGAGGGTATTGAAGAAAAACCTGCTTTTCGCCAGGCTTTCCACAAACGCAGATGCATCGTCCCTTTTGATGGGTATTATGAATGGCAAAAGACGCCTGAGGGGAAAATTCCATTTCGCATCCAGATAAAAGATGTGGAGATTTTCACCATCGCCGGGCTTTATGAGCATTGGAAAAGTCCGGAAGGGCAACAGATAAACAGTTTCACGTTGATCACCACAGAAGCAGATCCAGCCATCAGGCATCTGCATGATCGTCAGCCCATGGTCTTATTGCCCGAACAAGAAAAACTATGGCTAGACGAAACCATACCCACCAAAGATCTTATGCATGAACTGGATCCAATACCCGGAGAGTATTTCACCTGGTATCGCGTTTCAGATCGCGTCAATAAAGTATCCGAAAATGATGCCGGGTTGATCGAGGCGGTGTAGGAATGGATATTTGAAATGATGTAAGGACAGATCGCGACCTGACCCTAAATCATTTCGAATATCCTAATCCTTAAACCTTCACATTTCCTTAGCCTTAGCCTCAGCCTTTACCTTTTCCTAATATCTTTGCCTTCCTATGATGATTGACCGCCTCCGGGCTATAAAGCATAAACACCAGGACCTTGAACTCCGAATATCAGACCCGGAAGTGATCGGGGATATGAAGGTTTTTTCTAAACTGCATAAAGAATACAAGGACCTGACCGAACTTGTCGGTGTCATTGACGAATACGAACTCATCCTGTCCAACATCACCTCCTCCACTGACATGCTCAAGGAAGCAGACCAGGAAATGCGGGAAATGGCTCAGGACGAACTTCAGGACCTTAAAGAGAAGAAGGAGGAGATTGAAGAGAAACTTAAATGGATGTTGATCCCCCGCGATCCGGATGATAACAAGGACGTGATTATGGAGATCAGGTCGGGCACAGGTGGTGATGAAGCCAGCATATTTGCAGGCGATCTCTTCAGGATGTATACCAAATACTTTGATGCGAAAGGGTGGAAGTATGAGATTGAATATTCTAATGAAGGCACTGCAGGAGGATTCAACAAAGTAATCCTTGAGATTTATGGAGAGGATGTGTTTGGGCATCTCAAGTTTGAATCAGGTGCACACCGCGTGCAACGTGTGCCAAAGACAGAAGCGCAGGGAAGAGTACATACCTCTGCAGCTACGGTAGCGGTGTTGCCAAAATTTGAATTAGAAGAAATCAATATCCGCAAGGAAGATTTGCGGGTCGATACATTCCGCTCCAGTGGTGCGGGAGGACAGCACGTCAACAAGACGGAATCCGGTGTGCGTTTTACGCACCTTCCTACAGGTATCGTGGCAGAGAGTACTGATGGTCGCTCACAACATAAAAATAGAGATATCGCCCTCAACCGACTTGCTGTCAAAGTCAATAATGCCCAGCGGGAGGCTGTCACATCAGCATATGCAACACATCGTAAATCGCTGGTTGGTACAGGCGACCGTTCAGATAAAATCAGAACGTATAACTATCCGCAAAACCGTGTGACAGATCACCGTATCAACCTTACGCTCTATAATCTCGATCGTATTGTACTGGGCGATCTCGATCCGATTTTTGATGCACTTATCCTTGCGGAAAATACGGAGCGTCTCAAGGAGATGACTTCTGAGGAAGTAAATAACTAAACATTATTTGTTTCGCACGGAGTGCACGGAGTACACGGAGGGGAAATGGAGATTTGTTTCGCACGGAGTACACGGAGTACACGGAGGGGAAATGGAGATTTGTTTCGCACGGAGTGCACGGAGTATACGGAGGGGAAATGGAGATTTGTTTCGCACGGAGTGCACGGAGTACACGGAGGGGAAATGGAGATTTGTTCCGCACGGAGTACACGGAGGGGAAATGGAGATTTGTTTCGCACGGAGTACAC
>JAWXAW010000205.1:0-17057 GCA_034439675.1 Saprospiraceae bacterium
ACCGGTATTCAGACCATCCCGGGATATGGGTATCAAAATAGCGGAAGGTTGGACTCAAAACTATAAAAAGCTTGATAAACCAGCTTTGACGGAGCCATGTCCAAAGCTTTGGAACTGCATAGGATCTTTTACATTATGTTGTGGTACAGCGAAGTAAGTTTGACAATCCCTGTCCAAAACAAACATGCCAGGCAATTTTCAATTCGGGCTGAGTGGGATTTCGTCTAAATGTAAATCAGAAACCGTGTAAATGACTGATCTTTGCAGCCTGTTTTTGACATTGGCCAGATATATACAGTTTTGCATGCCATGTCAGCATTGAATCAGAAAAAATAAAAGGTGACAGAAACAATAAGGAAATATAAAATATGGGAGCCGCTGTTGCTCAGCCTGATGACGGTCATAGGCATGGTAGCAGGTGCGAAGTTTGCAGGATCAGGTAATCAGCAACAGAAACCTGAAGCGGCCTTCACCAATGCTCATTATAGTGGGAGGCAGGTAGAGGAGATCATCAGGTTTCTGGAGACTAGGTATGTCGGGGATGTGTCGACTGATGCGTTGGTAGAAAAAGCCATTGCTTCTATCATGGAAGGTCTGGATCCGCATACCCATTATTTTCCGCCTGACAAGATGGTTGAGCTTGAGGAGCGGACAAACGGACATTATGTAGGTATCGGGATCGAGGTTGCTTTTATGAGGGATAGCTTGGTGGTGCTCTATCCCAAGAAGGATAGCCCAGCAGAACATGCCGGAATTATCTCAGGCGATTACATCCTGGCAGTTAATGATCAGAAGATCCCTGACGACTCACTCGACCAGAAAGAAATACTTGAACTCATCAGAGGCGCAAAAGGCTCGAAGGTTAAGCTCACCATTAAGCCGATGTTGAAAAGTATCATTCATACCGTTGAAGTGACCCGTGAAGAGATAAAAGTCCCAAGTGTCGTCGCAGGATATATGATTGATTCTACCATCGCTTACATCAAAATTCTTCGCTTTACAAATTCAACTTACCGTGAGTTTATGGACCATTGGGAGCGGATGTCGACTCAAAACCATGCCGAACATCTGATCCTCGATCTCCGTGATAATCCCGGAGGTTATTTGAAAGAAGCAGTTAACATCCTTTCCCAGATTATAGAGGAAGAAGGAAAACTGCTGGTCTATACGGAAGGAAAAAACCAGGATCGCAACGAATATAAGAGCACTGGAAAAGTATTTTTTCCGGTGGGCAATGTCACGGTCCTCATCAACGAAGCTTCCGCTTCAGCAAGTGAGATCATTGCCGGCTGCATCCAGGACCAGGACAGAGGCTTGATCATCGGGACACCCACCTATGGTAAAGGACTTGTGCAGGAGCAATTTGAATTGTCAAATGGTGGCATTCTGCGCATGACGGTTTCAAAGTATTACACGCCATCAGGAAGGTCAATCCAAAAGGCATATGACTCAACATCAGCGGTGGATACTAATACTATTTTCAAAACATCCCTGGGCAGACCTGTTTATGCCGGTGGTGGAATAGTCCCAGATATAGAAGTCAAGGATCAAATCGATTGGGATCATCCTGCCATGAAACAATTGATGGATATCATTTCCGAGTATGCCATTCGCTATAATCTTGAAAAATATGAAGGTAAACTGGTGCCTGTGAATCAAGTGGAAGAAGTCATAAAGAAGCTTCCGGATGAAGCGGAAATGATGGACGCTTTGACCAGGCTGGTCTTGCAAAAAACAAAACCCGGAGATATATCTCTAGTCAACTATATCAGCGAGCATAAAGATGACATCGTGAAAATTTCGAGGGCTACCCTGGTAGCGTACAGGACAGGTGAGGAGGGATGGTATGTAGCATTTAACCATTCGGACCCGCTGGTCAGTAAAGCCAGAGAGATGGTGCGACTTGACTTGTTGATGGCATTAAAAGTAAATTGATCACTGCACAAAACGGATAAAGTCCAGTTCACCATTGGCGTCGTACCTGGCGATCACAGATGGAATGCCGGTCATTTCTTTTTCAGTAAAGGCTGGGAGTGCATAATCTACCTGGCTTATAATTTCGGAGCTGATGCTGCCAAATTTTGACGGAGATGGTTCGCCGGAAATATTTGCGGAGGTGGATACAAGTGGTTTTCCAAAAGCCTCCAGTAATTCATGACAGAATCCAGCCTTTACGATCCTCACACCAATCGTACCATCTTCAGCCGCCAGGTGGCGGTATGCCTCCGTGACGGCAGGGTAGATTACAGTAAGCGGTCGCTCGTGAAAGTGGAGCAGGGTGTCAATACGGGGATGGACAGAAGTGACTACCTCAAAGAGTTGTTGCAGATTGGCAACAAGGACGATCAATGGTTTGGAATAATTACGACCTTTTATTTCATAGACCTTTTTAACGGCTTCTACCTGGAGTGCATCGCAGCCAATGCCCCAGATGGTATCTGCGGGGTATAAGATCACTCCCCCCTGATGGAGTTCGCTAACAGCCTGATCGATGATCTTTTGTAAGGATTCCTTGTTCACATGTAAGAAATTTAATAAAAGCCGCTAAGTAGTGACCTGTGCGACTTCAATAAAACGAGTAGAGACGTATAAAAGCAGGAAATTTAACGTTAAAAGTAGAAGCGAATTACCTTTCAGACGTATCTTTTCAAATATTATGCACCAAGTACACCCAAATATATTGATTCGGAGTTTCCTAAGCCTTATTCTTTTGTTAGGCGCCATTGAAGTGACTGAGGCCCGTCATATAGTCGGAGGTGAGGTATATTATAACTGTACAGGTCCGGGTTCGATAACGGATACCAGGAATTACAGGATGACGATGAAGATTTACCGCGATTGCGCCGGCAATGGTGCTGATTTTGATAATCCTGCCAGAATCGGCGTTTATTCGCACGTCAATGGTGTGTATACGTTTGTCCGGATGGTGAATGTCAATCATGGCTTTGTCAATGGTCTTCAGGCCCAGGAAAATCCCTGTCTCATCCTTCCTCCCAATGTCTGCGTTGAAGAAACCTCCTATATCATCAGCCTAAACAATATGCCGATTATCGCCGGTTCTTATATCGTTTCATGGCAGAGGTGTTGCAGAAATAATACGATTACCAATATAATCGCTCCTAATAATACAGGTGCTACCTATACTATCGAAGTTACTGAAGAAGCCCAGCGGACTTGTAACAGTGGTCCGCAATTCAATAATTTTCCTCCTATCGGGATTTGCGTCAATGATCCCTTGACGTTTGATCATTCAGCAACAGATGCGGAAGGTGATCAGATCGTCTATGAATTCTGTGCGCCCCTGCAGGGAGGTGGTCCGCTTGGAGTAGATAATCCTGCACTGCAGAATGATTGTAATGGTATCACCCCTGAACCTATGAATTGTCTGCCTCCATACGATGATGTGCTATTCAATGCGCCAAATTATTCCCCAAATAATCCTTTAGGAGCTGCCTCTCCGATCTTTATTAATCCGGTGACCGGGATGATCACAGGCACACCGACCCTGACAGGTCAGTTTGTGGTGGGTGTTTGTGTAAAGGAATACAGGAACGGGGTATTGTTAAGTATCCTTCGTCGTGATTTTCAGTTCAATGTGCTTAATTGTTCGTCTGCGGTGACCGCTGCCATCAAGGCTGATGCGGTGGTCAACGGTCAGGAGTTTGTGCTCAATTCCTGTGGAAATAATACGGTCACCTTCCAGAACCAGAGTCAGATTGAGGATTTTATTCGCAGTTATCGCTGGATATTCGATATCAATGGCACTCCTGTGGAATCTACCGAGCGGAACGCAACCTTTACTTTCCCGGGAATCGGAAATTATACGGGAGTCATGATTGTCAACGAGGCTGAGCAATGTGGCGACACTGCCTATATCAGTGTCAATGTCTACCCATCTATAACAGCAGATTTTGAGTTTGACTACGATACCTGCGTTGGTGGACCTGTAAGTTTTATAGACAAATCATTTACCAATGCTCAAACGTTGACAGGTTGGGACTGGGATTTTGGTGATGCGCAGGGTAGCCAGGTCCGAAATCCAAATCACTTTTACAAGCAGCCCGGGCTGATACCCGTAGAGCTCATCGTTAAGGACAACAACCAGTGTAAGGATACATTGATTAAGGAGTTGAGTTATTTTCCTGTTCCCCCTTTGCTATTGATCAAACCAACAAAATTTATCGCCTGTGTGCCAGAGGTGATTCGATTTAACAACCTGTCTGTACCTATTGACAATACCTATGGTATCCATTGGGATTTCGGGGATGGCGGGACGGATAATCGAATAAGCCCGGATCATGAGTATACAAGTGCCGGGACTTATACAGTAAAGCTTGAGGTCACGTCGCCCATAGGGTGCTACATTGAAGAGACGTATCCTAATCTTATCACCATGGAACCTTCGCCTACTGCAGGTTTCTCTTTCACTCCTGCTGTCATTAACAATATTGAGAATACCGCCAGTTTTACGGATTTATCTACAGGAGGATCAGGCTGGTTCTGGGATTTTGGAGGTCGGGGTAATTCGTTTGTCCGAAGTCCGACGTATACTTTTCAGGATACGGGCAGGCATGAAATCATGCAAGTGGTTTTTCATGAAAACGGATGTTCAGATACGTCCATTCAAATAATTGATATTGAGCCTGTTGTCCAATTTTTTCTACCCAATGCCTTCACGCCAAACTACGATGGCAAAAATGAAATCTACAAGCCTAAAGGGCTGAGTTTCGGGGTTAATGCCTATACCATGGGGATATGGACCCGCTGGGGAGAAAAAGTATTTGAGACAGGTAACCCAGATGAGGGATGGAATGGAACGAAGAACAATACAGGCCAGGATATGCCTGTAGGTGTCTACCTATGTATACTGCAGTACAAAGATGCCCGTAATAGGTCTTTTGAACTGAGGGAATTTGTGACCCTGGTGAGGTAACTGAAAAAATCCATCCCAGTATACCTATCTAGTATAAAAAAGCATACCTTTGTGGCTCTTTTTTAAGAAAGTACAATAATCAACATCGTCATGGATTTTATTAAGCTAGTTCATCAGCAACTCAATACCCAGCCAAATTTCCCTGTTTTCAAATCAGGAGATAGCATCACCGTTTCCTACAAGATCGTTGAAGGAGCCAAGGAGCGTATCCAGGATTTCAAGGGTGATGTGATACAGGTGAAAGGTAGCGGCGCCGGTAAAACCTTTACTGTACGCAAGATTTCCAACGGTGTAGGTGTAGAGCGTATTTTCCCTTACAGTTCACCTCATATCGTAGAGATCAAGGTGCTGAAGAAAGGAAAAGTGCGCAGAGCCAGGTTGTTCTATCTCCGTGATCTCGTTGGTAAGAAAGCCAAGATCAAAGAGAAGAAGGCTTTCAACTAGCCTTTTGTTTGGTTTCGGGAGTCACCCGATCCTCTTTCAACTTTTTCAATTCGTTCTTAGGTTCAGAATGGTCTGATGCCAGATCGCTTTTGTAAATTCCTGTGGATCAGCCGGTCAACCCATTTTGTGGGTAAAAGTCTGATGAAGTTAAATTTCCATTTCTGTGGCCTCACGAGATATCTGGTCTTAACAGTTTTAGCCATCACCGTTTTTATGACCACATCATTAACCGCCTTTAAAGGCATTCCCTTAGCAATCAGACCGTCAATCATCTGATCCTTAAAAGCCAGTATCGTATCGTATTCAGCCCCGAAGTAGGAAGGGGTCTGTTTGGCCTTCTTCCAGATAGGCGTTGCAATGTTCCCGGCTTCGATAATAACCACCTGTATATCATACATATAAAGTTCCCTTCTCAAACTATCGCTTAAAGCCTCCAGGGCATATTTTGAAGCAGCGTAAGGCGCTATAAATGGACTGGCAAAGAGGCCTGAGACACTACCCATATTAATTACCCTCCTTGGATGGGTATCGCCGTTTTGCCTTGGTACGGACAACAAAGGAAAAAACAACTGAGTAGTTCGGATGACACCTATCACGTTGACCTCAAATTGCTGTTGCCATTTATCTATTGGAATATATAACCAGGCGCCATAGACAACTATGCCGGCATTATTGAAAATAGCTACTAACGTTCCATTTCCGATGATGGTTACTGCTTCATCCCGGGCTGTCTTCATACCGATTTCATCAGTCACATCCATGATGAGCGGATGCAGTGATGGTCCTCCCGCAGTTTTCAATTTTGTGGCATCAGCAATTGATCTGACTCCGGCTATGATCTCATATCCTTTTTCAAGCAGCAAGTGACAAGCGCTTTCGCCTATACCCGAGGAAGCCCCGGTGATCAATATGAATCGCCTCATAAGTCAAAGTTGTGAAAATGAACCGTTATCGGATAACAACTTCAGGATATTTGTGTTATTGGAGAGATAATTTTGCATTTCATGATGACACGGATCCTGTTTTTTACCGTTCTTCTGCTCCTAATAGACTTCTTGGCATTTCAGGCCATTCGCCAATTGCTTACAACATCCTCTAAACCAGCAAAGGCAATCGTTTACATTGTTTATTGGGCGATCCCATTGATCACCGTAATCTACCTGGCCGGCTTTACTACAGGATGGAGTGAAAATCTTCCGAAAGGGGTTCAGGTAACGATCAGGACCATGATTTTTATCATGTACTTCTCGAAATTACTCATCGCATCGATTATCCTCATTGATGACCTGAGACGGCTTCTATTTGGCGCGCTCAATATGGGCTTTGATGACTGGAAACTCTCTACAGAAAGGTCACGCTGGATGTCTTATGGTGCACTTATTCTTGGAGCGATTCCAGTGTTGAGTCTGACGTACGGTATGGCGCGCAATCAATACCGGTATCAAGTGCTCAAGACGAAGGTACCCGTTAAAAATCTTCACCCGGACTTACATGGATTGAAAATCGTTCAGATATCTGATATTCACTCAGGCAGTTTTCTATTGAAGGAGCCGGTAGAGCGAAGCATTGAAATGATCAATGCTGAGCGACCTGACATCGTTTTCTTTACCGGGGACCTGGTTAATTCATTGGCAAAGGAAATGGAGCCCTTTGTAGCGATGTTTAAAAAGATTGAAGCACCGCTGGGTGTGTATTCGATACTGGGCAACCATGATTACGGGGACTATCATCAATGGCCAAATCAGGAGGACAAGAAGCAGAATTTTGAAGATCTCAAGAATATACACAAGCAGTTGGGATGGGATCTGTTGCTCAATGAACATAGACAAGTCCAGGTCGGCAATACGCATTTCAATGTCATCGGGGTAGAAAATTACAGTGCCAGTCCAAGGTTTCCCAAATACGGGGATCTGGTGCTGGCTACGGAGGGCATGCAAAAGGATACTTTCAATGTATTACTCTCCCACGATCCATCACACTGGGAAGCGCAGGTCGCTCCGGGTTACCCTGAAATTGATCTCACCTTGTCGGGTCATACGCATGGGTTTCAGTTCGGTGTTGAGATACCAGGGTTTATGAAATGGAGCCCCATTCAATATGTTTACCCCCAATGGGCTGGGTTATATGAAAAGGCAACCCAATACTTGTATGTCAACAGGGGGTTAGGGTATCTTGGATATCCGGGTCGTGTAGGAATTCTACCTGAAATTACCCTATTGACGCTCGAGCAATCGTAGTTTTACGTCGTGTAATTTACATTCTATGATTTCGGATCATCTATACCAGGGTAGTGACGCTCACATTCAGATCGGGAATAGCGTTATTGTAAGCAGATGGATATTTCTGCTGCCGTTAATGATCTTTACCTGGTCATGTAAGCAAAGTTCAGGCATCGAACTGGAAGGATTGTATGGCAAATGGGATATCGTCACCGCCAAGCGCAATGGCAAAGAAACGCCTTACCTCCGCGGCGGGTATTTCAGCATCGAACCAAATGGCCTTATGACCGTCAATATCACAGGATCAGATGAAAAGGGAGATTATACCCTGGAAAATAATGTGCTGACCCTAAATGATGATAAGGATTTCCTGATCGAAAGATTACACCCGGATAGTATGACGGTCCGGTACACTTCGGATACCAAACAGTCATTTTTGTTTTTTCTGACTAAGCACAAGGATGAAGCACGTTAGTCTGATCATCGGATGCTTTTTGTTGATTTGGAATTCACTACGCGGAACGCCGGATGTCTGCATGGAAGTATACAGGTTTAACGCCATGACATCAGCCTACATTGAAGTTTCCATCTACGTTGTCGGTTCATCCCTGCAGTGTACTGCGGGAACCGATACCGAATATGGCGTTGAATACGTGGTGCTCGTCAAGTATGAAACGGGCGAGGTGGTGGCAGGTAATAAATACAAACTCAGTCGAGAAGGATGTCCAGCACGCGATATTTTTGATATAAAGCGCTATACGCTGCAGGAAGGAAAATATACGGTTGAAATAGAGGCGAGTGATTTAGGGGACACCTCGAGTCATGTATCCGTTTCCCAGGAGGTTGAAGTTATATTTGGAAAATCAAATGCTTCTGTTTCCGATATACAGTTACTAGCCGCCATCAGGAACCAACCTGAAGGGACATCTCCGCTGCACAAAAGTGGATTGTATCTGGAGCCACTCGCATTCCGGCTTTACTATCCTGCGCTCACTCTATTGTCTGTATACCTGGAAACGTATCATACGGATCAGATAGATGGACAGGCTTATCTCCAGTATACGATCAAACCGATCACTGGCGATATCCCGCCTCCAATCATCACCTATAAGAAAGTGAAGAAGGAGCCTATTGCTGCTAACATTTTGCAGTTAGACATCAGTTCACTGATCACGGGAACGTATCTGCTGGAGGCATCTCTTTTTGATGGAAACAAGCAATTGAAAGAAACAAAACAAGTGGCCTTCACGAGGCTTAACCCAACAGGTGACTCTATATTTATGGAAACGGCTGCACTACAGCTGGAGTCCGGATTTGTAAATGATATCCCTGAAGATTCACTGGACTATGATCTCAAGGCTATTGCACCTATTGTAAGTTCGCTTGATATAGAAGTGATGAATGCCCTCCTGAAAAAAGGAAATGCCAAGGCAAAAAGATATTTTCTGCATAAGTATTGGACCTCCCTGGCTGGCAAACATGCAGAAGTTGCATTTGGAAGTTACATGCAAGTTGCGAAGTTAGTGGATGAAATGTACAGATCCGGTTTTGGCTATGGTTTTGAAACTGATCGAGGCCATGTATTTCTGAAATATGGAAAGCCGAATGACATCATCACCGTGGAGGATGAGCCTAGTGCACCTCCTTATGAAATATGGTTTTATAATACCTTTCCCGCCACACATCAAACCAATGTGCGTTTTCTTTTCTACAATCCATCGCTGATTAAAAACGGCCATGAACTGCTTCACTCGACAGCTATCGGTGAGGTCAACAATGCGCGATGGGAAACTGAACTTTATAGGGATGCTACGCAGGAGACTCCTGGTGTGAATGAAAAGGTGATGGGTGATAATGTACATCGCAACGCCCGGACCTATTTCCAATATTAACCTAAAACATTCGGAACGGGACTGCTTAAAACCAGCTTGTTTTCTTACGGTTACTTCTTCGGGTTGCTGCCTTCACACCTAGTACGCCCAGAAGTCCGCGTGTTAGTTCCCGGGCAACGGTCCTTCCGATCTGACGTGTTGTGGTATTTGAAAACACTTTTTCCATCGTTGATTTTTCCTGTTTTGCCCTCGTTCGCTGTTCCTGGATGACTTCACGATGACTATCCAGTTGAGCGTCTTCGATTTTGGCAGTGAGTATTTCATAGGCGCTATCCCGATCAATCGTATCGCGATATTTGCTGACCAGTGGCGACCGATCGATAAGTGCTTTAATCTCTGCAGGTTCTAGCACATCCATTCTTGATTGTGGTGCCCGCAGGTAACAATGAACCAAGGGGGTTGGAATACCCTTTTCATTGAGCGCTGTCACCAGTGCCTCACCGATGCCAAGTTCAGTGAGTAACTGATCCACTTTATAGTATTCTGATTCAGGAAAATTTTCTGCTGCTTTCTGAATGCTCTTTCTGTCTTTGGCGGTAAAGGCTCTCAGGGCGTGCTGGATTTTCAACCCTAATTGGCTCAGTACACTATCCGGAATATCAGATGGGTTTTGGGTAACGAAAAATATACCAATGCCTTTAGATCGGATGAGTTTGATCATCACTTCAATCTGATCCAGCAGTGCGTCCGAAGCATTGTCAAAAATGAGATGTGCTTCGTCAATAAACAAAACAAGTTTTGGTTTTTTGACATCGCCTTCTTCCGGAAATATCGCATAGATTTCTGCAAGGAGTTGCAGCATGAAGGAAGAAAACATTTTCGGTTTGTCCTGAATATCCGTCAATCTTAAGGCATGCACGATGCCTTGTCCGTCTGCATTCACGCGCGTGAGATCCTCGACATCAAATGAAGGTTCACCAAAGAATTCATTGGCGCCTTGCTGCTCAAGTTCCACCAGTTTGCGCATGATCGTTCCAGTGGACGTGGTCATTATTTTACCATACTCTGCTTCAAACGTTTGTTTACCATCTGTGGTGAGGTATTGTATTACTTTCTTTAAATCTTCGAGGTCCAGTAACGGGAGCTCATGATCATCACAAAATTTGAAGATGACGGAGATGACGCCCTGTTGAGTTTCATTGAGGTCAAGCATCTTGGAAAACAGGACTGGCCCGAATTCAGAAACGGTAGCCCGCAGCCTGGCTCCGGGTTCAGCGGAAAGAGAAAGAAACTCTACGGGACTCGAACCAGGAATGTATGGCAAACCAATTAAATCATGTCTTTCTGTAATCTTAGCATTCAATTCCCCTTTTGCCGCGATGCCGCTGAGATCACCTTTGATGTCCATGACAAGGGTAGGTATTCCGTTTGCACTGAGTTGTTCAGTGAGGAGTTGCAGTGTCTTGGTTTTCCCGGTACCTGTTGCCCCGGCAATGAGACCGTGGCGGTTCATGGTGGAAAGTGGAATTCTGACAAAACATTCTTTGACGGGGGCGCCATTGAGCACTGCCGAACCGAGGATGATGGATTCTCCTTTGAAAGAATATCCTTCGGTGATTTTATTTTGAAAGACTTGGTTGTCCATTGCAGGTCGGATTAGTATGAGGGGGTAAAATACTGAAAACAAATGCTTCGGTTAGTTATTCCAAGGAAGAGGACAATGCGAAGAGTAGGGGGTCTCGCTTTTATTCGGGAATATCAGGGACCTATTGGAATTTTCGTTCACAGTTTTCTTAATCTGTTATCCGAGGTTTGGGTTGGAATGAAAAAATGAAATTTAAACCGGGTTCCTGAGCTTGTCGAAGGGGACGGAACGAGACTTTTTTTCGCCGCACTCTTCGCGAGCGAAGAGGCGGCGAAGAGAGCGGGACTTTTTCCCCCTTCGACAGGCTCAGGGACCGAAATGGAATTTTCTCATTTCTTCGAAGGGCTCAGGGACCAAAGAGGAATTTTCTCATTTCTTCGAAGGGCTCAGGGACCAAAGAGGAATTTTCTCATTCTTTCAATAGGCTCAGGGACCGAAAAGGAATTTTCTCATTCTTTAAATAGGCTCAGGGACCGCAAAGGAATTTCCCTTTCAATGATCTTCATTGAATATTAAATTCTCTCCATGATCATTAAGACCGACAGAACAACCGCTATCACACTCACCGTCACATTCCAGTATTGCTGCTTTACTTTTCCAAGTTTAACGATGAGGAAATCGGCAACCATGATGCAAGCAACAATGCATAACTGGCCTACTTCAACACCAACATTAAATGCGAAGAGTGGAAGCAGGATGTCAGCTTCCTGCCCGAGTAGGGATCTAAAAAAATTGGAGAAGCCCATCCCATGGATGAAACCGAAAAAGAGGGCAAGGAAATATTGGAGATTCCATCGCTTATGCTGATCGGGTTTGAACCAGAAATTCTGGAGTGCTGTGAGCAGAATCGTGACTGGGATCAGTAGCTCAATCAGGTATGGGGATATATTAATGATCTGAAGTGCCGAAAGAGCTAAAGTTATGCTGTGACCTAGGGTGAAGGCGGTGACCAGTATCAGGATCTTTTTCCAGTCTGAAACTGAAAAAACGGCACATAAAGCGATGATAAACAGGATATGATCAAATCCTTTAAGGTCGGATATATGGTCAAAGCCAAGTTCCAGGTAGACCGAAAACATAGAAATACTTTTGAAAGGGTTTAATAAAGCCGCTATGGCAAATCTATTAAGTCCAGTCGTGCTATCTTAGCGCTTTATCAGGATTTTAGACGAGAGATCAGTTTGCCCATGAGAAAGGCTAGTGAATTGCACCCGAATGAAACGACCCGGATTATCAGTTTTGAAGATCTGGTCATCGCGGGGAAACTAATGTCTATGGGAATCCTGCCGCATGCCCGAATCGAAATGGTCAGACGAAATGCGCTTGGCCAAACGCTCATCTATCGCATCAACAATCGTTTTAAAATAGCGCTCAGACGGGATGAGGCTCAAACCATCATTGTCGAAGGGATATGAGTCAGCATAGGAATACGTCACCACCACTGGTCATCCTGGCAGGCAATCCAAATTCAGGCAAATCGACTTTATTTAACTTCTTAACCGGGCTTAACCAGCATGTGGGCAACTATCCGGGTGTAACGGTGGATAAAAAGACAGGCACCCTTCGACTTTCAGCTGATTTTGAAGTAACCCTGCTAGACCTGCCGGGTGCTTACAGTATGTATCCATCCTCCAAAGACGAACGCGTGGTTGTCCGCCAGTTCTTGTCTGACGAACGACAGCCTGATCTGATTGTGTATGTGGCAGATGTAAGCCAGTTGGAAAAGCAAATTCTATTGCTGACACAGCTTAAAGACCTGGGTTATCCTGTCATCCTCGCGCTCAATATGGTAGATATGCAAGGAGTAACGATCCATGCAGATCAACTCGAAGAACACTTCAATATTCCTGTTGTACCTATTTCTGGAAAAACAGGAATCGGGATGATGGCGTTGAAACTCCAGATTAGTCATATGCTCCAGGAGCCTGTCTCGTCAAGTGATCCGTACTACAAATTTTCGGTTCAGGAAAAAAAGCTCACTACATATTTTAAGGACAAGATTCCATATCCTTCCCCATATGGCAAACTGCTGACGCTGCATCACGCAGAATGGTTAGATCACATCAGCACCGATCTCAGAAAAGAGATACAGGACAAAAACAAAGAAGAACGATTTAATTCGATTCAGTCCCAGATCAGTGAAACACTGTCCAGGTATGATCGATTTACACCTGTCATCCGTCGTGCATTGCATCTTGATGAAGGCGGGGCTGGGATGAAGATTACCGATCGGATTGACCGATGGGTGATGCATCCGGTTTTTGGTGTTGTTGTATTCTTTCTCATCATGTTGCTCATATTTCAGGCGATATTTGCGTGGGCTGCTGTACCAATGGACTTTATTGAAAGCACCATGGGGCAGTTGGGTATGTTGATCAGGGATTCATTTCCTGCTGGTTGGATTATTGACCTCATATGCGATGGTTTGTTGGCTGGCCTGACCGGAATCCTGGTTTTTATTCCCCAGATTGCAATCCTCTTCTTCTTTATAGGGATTCTGGAAGAAATCGGGTATATGGCTAGGGCTGTGAGTATGTTTGATGTCATGATGCGTAGGATAGGTCTCAATGGGCGAAGTATTGTAGCGCTGGTTTCAGGAGGTGCGTGCGCCATTCCGGCCATCATGAGCACACGCAACATCAGTAACTGGAAAGAAAGGTTGATTACCATCATGGTCACGCCGTTTATCAGCTGTAGTGCACGCATTCCGGTATATGCGATACTTATTGGGTTTGCGGTCCCACAAGGGCGGATATTTGGATTCGAACAGCAGGGACTCGCCCTCATGGGCTTATATGGGATCGGGATAGTGACTGCCTTGCTGGCCGCTTATATTCTGAAGCAAGTTATCAAATCTGCGGACCGGAGTTTCCTGATGATGGAATTACCGATTTACAGGCAGCCTGTAGGGAAAAATCTATTTTTTCTGGTCTATGAAAAGACTAAAGCGTTTGTGGTAGGTGCCGGTAAGATCATACTCATCATTTCATTAGTGCTATGGTTTTTGGCAAGTTTTGGTCCGGGGCCATCTGTTCCGGTGCAAGGAAGTGACGCGCTTAACACATATACACCTTCAAGGCCTGCTTTAGAGGATTCTTATGCAGGTATTTTAGGAAAAGCGATTGAGCCGGTGATCGAACCGCTCGGTTTTGATTGGAAAATAGGGATAGCACTGATATGTTCTTTTGCTGCAAGGGAGGTATTTGTAGGCACAATGGCGACCATCTACAGCATCGAAGACGATGGTGATGTCACTTCTATCCGCACCAGTATGTCCCAGGACCGGAATTCCAGAACCGGCGAACTAATTTATACAACCGCCACGACCTGGTCTCTGCTTATCTTTTATGTCTTTGCCATGCAGTGTATGAGTACTATCGCTATCGTCAAGCGAGAGACTAAGTCATGGAAATGGCCTGCTATTCAGTTTGCGATGATGACCGGTCTAGCGTACCTGGGCAGCTTGGTGGTGTATCAGGTGTTGAGTTAATTCTTCCCCCTTTGCCCTCCCGCCGCCCTTACGGGACGGGATCTTTGCTGCGCTTCGACCTGAAAGGGGGACCAGATTTTAATAAGTTGCGACCTGAAAGGGTGACCAGTTTTTTACAATGAAGATCCTTGACTTTTCACTCTTCGTTCTTCATTTTTCACTTTAAAACTTACCTTAGCCCTCCGTGAATACAACAACTGAAAAAATCCTCGTTACCGGTGCTACAGGGCAGATCGGGACGGTGCTGACGGAAGCTCTGCGTGCTGAATATGGCCATGACAATGTGCTCGCTACGGATATCAAAAAGCCGGACCATCAAACTGGCTTATTTGAAATGCTGGATATTCTCAATACCCAGCGCCTCAAGGAATTGGTAGAGGAATATAAAATCACCACTATCTATCACCTTGCCGCGATCCTTTCAGCAAGCGGCGAAGCAAATCCACAGAGGACTTGGAATATTAACATGAACGGGTTGCTCTCGATTCTTGAATTGGCTCGTGAATCAAGCTTGCAGAAGGTTTTCTATCCCAGCACCATAGCGGTCTTTGGGAAGACTACGCCGAGGATCATGACCCCTCAACATACGGTGATGACTCCTTCGACGGTGTATGGAATTTCTAAAGCAGCGGGTGAATTGTGGTGTGAATATTATCATCAGCGTTTTGGGCTGGATGTGCGTTCGGTGCGCTACCCAGGGATCATCAGCTATCAGTCCATGCCAGGAGGTGGAACCACTGACTATGCTGTCGATATATTTCATCAGGCTATCCTGCATGGAAAATATACTTGTTTTCTGGAAGCTAATACGAGGCTGCCTATGATGTATATAGATGATTCGATACGTGCGACTTTGGAACTGATGCGTGCGCCTGCGGAACAAATAAAGATCAGAACATCCTATAACCTGGCGGCGATGAGTTTTACACCGGCTGAATTGGCTTCTGCCATACAAAAACACATGCCGGATTTTGTCATTGATTATGCACCTGATCATCGTCAGGCGATTGCGGCTTCTTGGACAGAGAGTATTGATGACCATGATGCCCGGGCCGACTGGGGATGGAAACATGAATATGGTCTGGATGCGATGACGCTCGAAATGTTAACTCAACTCAAGAAAAAATATAATCATGTCTGAAAAACTGAACCTGCAGATACAAGCCGAACTCGATGCGATCCGTGAAGCAGGATTATTTAAACGTGAACGGACGATTACTTCACCACAGGGTGCTGAGATCGATACGATTGAAGGTGGAGAAGTGCTCAATTTTTGTGCTAACAATTACCTGGGGCTTTCCTCGCATCACAGGGTGACGGAAGCGGCTATTGAAACCATTCATTCACATGGCTTTGGGATGTCCAGTGTTCGGTTTATATGTGGAACGCAGGATATCCACAAAGATCTTGAAGCAAAAATTGCTGAATGGGTTGGCGCAGAAGATGCCATACTATATGCTGCTGCTTTTGATGCAAATGGGGGATTGTTTGAGCCCTTATTGAATGAAGAGGATACCATTATTTCGGATGCACTCAATCATGCGTCGATCATTGATGGCATCAGGCTGTGCAAAGCCAAGAGGCTTCGATATAACAATAATGACATGGAAGATCTCGAAGCCAAACTCAAAGAGGCGCAGGGATCAAGGCGGATTATGATTGCTACGGATGGTGTATTCTCCATGGACGGCATTATCGCTCAGATGGATAAGATTGTGGAGTTAGCCAGAAAGTATGATGCTATAGTCATGGTGGATGATTGTCATGCAACAGGCTTCGTAGGAAAGACAGGGCGGGGTAGTGCGGAGCATAGTGGAGTTTTTGGCAAAGTAGATATCACTACCGGTACTTTTGGTAAAGCACTAGGTGGTGCGTCTGGAGGATTTACGGCAGGTTCGAAAGAAGTGGTTGCCTTGCTGCGTCAGCGCTCGCGTCCATATCTCTTTTCGAATACTTTGGCTCCATCGATAGTTGGCGCTTCTATTGCGGTATTAAACATGTTGGGTGAAACAACTTCACTTCGCGATAAACTTGAAACGAATGCGACCTATTTCAGAAAGGGAATGACGGATGCAGGTTTTGATATTGTGCCTGGTGTACATCCGATTGTTCCGGTGATGCTTTACGATGCAAAACTCTCTCAGGTATTTGCAGATGATCTGTTGAAAGAAGGTGTCTATGTGATTGGGTTCTATTATCCGGTAGTGCCGCAGGGTAAAGCTCGTATCCGTGTGCAGATCTCAGCCGGCCATGAGCGGGAGCATTTGGATAAGGCGCTGGAAGCGTTTGTGAAGGTGGGGAAGAAGCATGGGGTGATAAGTTAGCAGTGAGTAACTAGCAGTTAGAAGTTTAGGGTTTAAGTTATCCGTTGATGTATAATAATTTCAACACTAAGGGGCACCTCTAAGAACTTCCTTTCTTGACACATTCTCTTTAGGTTTTTGCTTTTTGAAAAATTTCATTGTCTTTGGCAGTGCTTCAGATTTTCTATACG
>JAWXAW010000206.1:0-6487 GCA_034439675.1 Saprospiraceae bacterium
AGTCCAAAAGTGTCGGTCTTGCTGACCATGCGTTGTATATGTTTTCTTGCTCTGAAGAGATTCACCTTGACATCATCTAGGTTGTATCCTGTCTGCTGGGCTATTTCTTCATAGGTCATTTGCTCAATTTCACGCAGATGAAATATGCTGCGTTGTTTTTCAGGTAGCTGATGTAGGCATGACATCAACAGACTCATCAAGTCAGCGGTTTCCATGAGTTTATCTGCAACCGGAGCTTTGTCACTGACCGTATAAGCCTCATCCACACGCACATGATTGTCCTTCATTTTCCGTAGCATATCAAGCGACCTGTTACGGGTGAGAACCATCAACCATGCTTCCAGGTTTTCAATGCCATCTGCTTCGTCCCGTTTTTGCCAGAGTTTGTACATGACATCCTGAACAACATCTTCTGCAGACTCGCTGTCTTTCACAAACCTAAAGGCATACCTATAGAGTTTGTCTTTCATCTTATGAAATACGGCTTCGTATTGTTCAGTATTCATTTCAGATATATTGACGTGGCAGGCCACCTTTTGTTACAACTGACCTGCTTTTATCCGGGAAAAGAGTTCGAAAACAGGGCGATGCAATGATTTATGGGCATTTTCCGCCTCTGATGTTATGGCCAAATTGAATTAGCTCATGCTTGGATCTAGTGCCTGATTGGAGGATATTATCCAAAGGAATACAAAGATGGATGTGGTCAAAATGCCCGGTTTACTATTTTTTGAATATTTTCGAGATCGGTTTTTACGCTTTTCAAATCCTGGAGAAGGGTTGATAGTTCTTCTGTTTCCAATTGAATGAGTTCATCAAATTTTGTAAAATGATCATTCATTTTAGTTTTTAAAGTCTCGATATATGCATACAATTCGGCAGCCAGTTCCTGTTGAAGCATCTTACGGCCTTTTTCCATCTCACTTCTGTACTGCTTCATCACCTTACCACGCTGAAGCCCAAGAGTGATTCCAGCAACGAGAAAACCTAAAGCAGTAAGGACGCCCCCGGTGATGTCAAAGACCATTCCTTGTGTCACCGCCGCCAGGATAATTCCTACGACAGCAACGCCACTGCCCGCCGCTACATTTGTGCCTACCCGTGTTTCCGTATTCACCAGACCTTTCGTAGTAAAGTTTTCGGTGCGGTTCAGAAACTGATCAAATGCGTCGCGTAATTCCCTCAATACGTTTTGCCTTCTTTGGGCGATCTCGGAAAATATCTCGTGGTCATTGGCGAGAATGGTTTTGCTATTCCTGATACGCAGATCAATATTGTGAGCCATTTGCTGGATGCTTTCAGCAAGGTCAAGGACTCGGTCGTTAATCTTTTCCTGCATCCCGGTGCCGAAGTCAGCCTGTAAACGATGCGTGAATGCCTCAAGCCAGGATTTCAAGGACTGGGATTTTGAGAATAGGGCACCAATAGACCTTTTCAATACAGGAAAAAAGGAGATCGAATCGCTCAGTTCATTTTCATACTTCCCTGCAACCCTGTCATAAGCGGCCATGAGATTTTCAATGAGGATGTCTGCCTGGTGTTTAGCCTGTTGACCGTGATCTGACAAAGTCCATTTGATATCCTGGCGGAAAGCAATATCTGCATCCAGTTGTAACTGGCGGTCCTCCAGACCCTTTTCCAGCTTTGTAATAATACTGAGGACGGTAACAGATGTGCTGATAAGTTTGTGCTGTTGCGCCTTGCCGCCGGTCACCTGATCCAGAATAAACGTCTTTAATGGTTCAAACCCGCTTTGCTGATGGTATCCATCTAATTCCTCTTTCGCAGAGACGGCAAATACTATTGGATGTTTGATACCCTTTTTGTGCGCATTGTCGATCACTCCTTTTTTATTGATTTCAAGGTCCGATGGTTCCATCAGGTCCTTTTGCTGCAGGACGAAAACGATTTTCTTGTGCCACTCTTCGTGCATAAAATCAAAAAAATCCCATGCGGATTGACGGTATGGATTTTTTGCTTCAAATACAAAGACAATTAAATCAGCTCCTGGGATAAATCTTTCTGTGATTTCCTGGTGATGTGCGATAATCGTGTTGGTGCCCGGTGTGTCAACAATCGCGATGTCTTTCAGGATTTCACTCGGCTGAAATATTCGTTTGAAGTAAGGACTTACTTCTTCTGTTTTCATTACTTCCCCGTAGCATATTTGCTGGATAGTATCCGTCATGGGAGAGGGCGATACGGCACATAAATCAGGTTCGCCTAATAGAGCATTAATAAATGAACTTTTCCCGGCTTTGACTTCACCAACGATCACAAACATAAAAGGCTCATCTATCCTGTCCCGGAGATCAGCCAGTATCCTGGCAGACTCCGCATGCGAAATGCGGTGAGTAAATTGTTGCAGCCGCTGAAGTACGTGCTTCAGTTCCCCTTTTTGTTCCTGTAATTTTTCATCAATTACCTTCATCATGGCGTATCATAGAGTTTGGTGGCATACCAGGCCAGGTAGCGATTGGTTTCAGGCCCAAGATGACAAAGTGTATCGAAGATACTGAGGTTTGGGAGATGTGATTTATGAAGGCGCTGAACCTGTGGGTAAACAGGTAATGCAGCCATTATTTTCAAACTTTCTCCTCCCGGTACGCCCGCCCGAAGATCAACGACATCAAATGGATATTGGTGAAGGTATTCGTTGCTCAACTCAAAATCCCATTTGCCGCCAATTAGGGTTGTTATGTATTGAAGACTGCTGATGTTTAGATCCCAGAGCTTTTCATATTTAAGCAGGAGGAGGTCAATAAATCCGCTGATGACTTCATCGTAGTAAGCCGTTTTTCCGTATACTGTCTTTAAGGTCCGGAGGTGCATATTAATCCAACCCTCATCATAAGCAATGTGTACATCTGATATAAGCATTTGCTGATGTTTCCCTTTTCGCAAGGGAACAGTAAGGTATAAGGGGGTATCAGGCCCAAGTATGGCTGTTTTATTGCGCCAGGTTCTCTTTTGAAAATGTTCATGGTGTTCGATCGTAAGCAGGCCATGCTGCAGCCAATGGGCAAAGTATTCGATAGAAGGTATATATTGGATTCCCGCGATACAACCAGTCATGGGCTTTCTCTTAAATTGCAAAGTTAACCACGATGCCTGAAGATATACATTGGCAGAAATATTCAGCCCGGTACAAAACATATCCTTTAGACCTGGAAGCAGGTGAGACTGCTCCCGGCATGGTCGTTTGTATACCCGTGTATGCTGAGCCAGACTTAATCGCAACGATGGAATCACTCCGGGCATGTGCATTGCCGGAAATTCAGGTGGAAGTGATTCTGCTTTTCAATATGAGCAGCCGAATGACAGAGGCCGAGGCAGAGACTCATCGTGAAGCTTGGCTGGCCTGTCTCGCATGGATCAACTGCCATCAGCAGGAAGGGTTAAAGTTCCGACCTGTTTTTATGGATGCACTTCCTGACCCAAGAGGAGGAGTGGGCTGGGCGCGAAAAATGGTTTTGGATGCGGCTGCCAGATTGCTCAACCAGGATGGTATAATGTTGTGCCTGGATAGTGATTGTACGGTAATGCAGAATTATCTGAGGGTGGTTTATGATTATTTTCAAAGTCACCCAGCCTGTAATGCGGTTTCTATTTATTATGAACACAATCTTGAAAAACTTGGACAACATGAAAAGCAGGCCATCATGCAATACGAGCTTCATCTGCGTTACCTCGTCCATGCGATGAGATGGGCAGGCCATCCTTTCGCTTTTCAAACAGTGGGTTCGTCAATGGCCGTCCGCCGTAAGGGATACTTGTCGCATGGCGGCATGAATACAAGGCAGGCAGGAGAGGACTTCTATTTTTTACAGAAATTTATTGAAGTAGATAGCTTGCTTGAAATAACAGGCACTACGGTTTTTCCTTCATCAAGAATATCCCATCGCGTACCTTTTGGCACGGGACGCGCCATGTCTAAACTATTACCCGGAGATGCGCCATGGATGACTGGTGATTTTGAAGTTTTTATGTTGATTAAGCCCTTATTTCATCAAATTGATGAACTAAGGAAACATTGTGGGCACTCTGGTGCAAATGCAAATATCAGTGATGTGATAGACGGCTTAAGGCTTCATCCGGGAATAATCGCCTTTTTAGGGGAAATCGACTTTCCTGAACATTGCAAGGAAATTGCCATGCATACGTCTGGCGCCATCAGTTTCAGACGCAGGTTTTTCAGATATTTTAATTCTTTTATGATGATCAGGTATATGCATTATATGCGTGATCATTTTTTGCCTGACGTTTCCATTGAGCAGGCGGCAAACGAACTTACCCAAATGACATATGCTGATGCTCCTCCAGACATGAGTATGGAGGAAATCCTGATACACTTTCGAAACCTGGATAGGCAATAGCACTGCTATACAAGCTATTTCAGGAGCTGCTTTAAAAGAATAATCTGAGGAGTGAAAAGAAATGTTCCGGAAGCGTTTTTAGCGAAACATTTCCATCCTTGAAAAATGAAATGAAGCCTCTATGAGTGCATTTTCATCGGAATCTGAACCATGAACAGCATTCTCACCAATATTTTTAGCGAATAAGGCGCGAATCGTACCAGGTGCCGCTTTGGCAGGATCGGTGGCTCCGATCAAAGTCCTGAAATCTTCAACCGCATTGTCTTTTTCAAGTACGGCTGCAAGAATCGGCCCTGAAGACATAAAGTCAACTAATTCACCGAAAAAGCCTCTTTCCCTGTGGACATCATAAAACTCACCTGCCTTTTCAGCGGAAAGTTTGGTATATTTCATAGCAACTATCTTAAAGCCCGCTTTGTTAATTTGAGCAAGGATAGCGCCAATATGACCCGCTGCTACTGCATCAGGCTTAATCATCGTAAAAGTTAAATTACTTGCCATGTATTTTGGAATAGGTTGTTTTTTGCCCTAATGGGGCGCAAATTTAGCATATTTGGTCGTATCATAATAAAATAAGACCTTTGCGGCCTGAAAAAATAAAGGAGTAAAACGTGGATTCAGTATATCATTTAATTCGGCAGCCTTCGCGTGTGGTGATCGTCACCCACAAGAATCCCGATGGAGATGCTTTAGGCTCCACACTCGCCCTTGCCGCGGTACTCCACAAATTGCTCCACACCGTTACGGTAGTGCTGCCCAATGATTTTCCTCCGCTGTTTAATTTTCTGCATGGAGTTGATAAAGCGATTATCGGGGAAATGAACCCTGAACTGGCAATGGCCGCTTTTGACAAGGCAGATATTATTTTCTGCCTCGATTTCAATTCGCTCGATAGGATTGACCGCTTTGGATTAGATGTGATGGCATCCAAAGCCGTAAAAATCCTGATTGATCACCACATCGATCCGGAACCATTTGCGGACCACATCCTCTCCAAAACTGAAGCAAGTTCAACCGCGGAGCTTGTGTATGATTTCCTGGTGGATAATAAACTTGAAGGGTATATCGACGTGCATATTGCAGAAGCCCTCTACACGGGCATTCTGATGGATACAGGTTCCTTCCGATACGCAACCAATCCGCATGTTTTTGAAATAGCTGCCGCCCTCAAGCGAATGGGGATGGATGATTATATGTTGCAGATCCGCCTGTTCAACAGCATGACCGAAAAGCAACTTAAGCTGCTTGGGCATTGTCTTGCAAACCGCATGGAACTGATGACCGAATACCAGACGGGTATTATCTGGCTTGACAAGGATGATTACAAAAACTGGTCTATCGGGAGAGGAGACACGGAAGGTATTGTCAACTACATTCTCATGGTTCGCAACATGAAGATGGCTGTTTTCGTTTCTGAACAGCAAAATGTGACTAAACTATCTTTTCGCTCCAAAGGAAATATCAATGTCCAGGAGATCTGCCATACCCATTTCAATGGAGGCGGACACAGGAACGCTTCCGGAGGACAACTCAAAGCCTCCATGGAGGAAACCCTTGTCAAGGTGAAAGAGATTATTCCACTAACAATGAACGCATATCAATTACAACATGAACAATAACATCTTCTTTTCTCTGCTCTGCGTCCTCTTTATTGTAGGATGCGCTTCTGAAGGCCGTCGAATCAAAGCGGATTCAGGATACGAATACCAGATTGTCCGTAAAGGTGGGTCAGATCCTATCCCGGTCAATAGTTATGTCTTCTTCAATATGGCATTGGCACAAAAGGACTCCATCCTGCAAACCACCGCAACCATGGGAAAGCCTTCTGTTCTGAAACTTATGGAAGACAACAAGAGCTACGGTCAGCTTAAAGCTCTTGTGGATATCATGGCCACCTTGCATGAAGGTGACAGTTTACATTTCTTTTTCCCTATCGATTCTTTTGACAGGCTTCCTCCGGGATTTGAGGCATTTACAGAGCCCCTGGTGTATCGTGTAGGTATCGTTGATGTCATGGACGAAGCTCAGTTCCAGGCACATTCGGACTCTACCCAAAAGGAACAGGAGAAAGTAAAACAAGTCGTTCGCGACAGATTGCCTGAAATTGAAGC
>JAWXAW010000207.1:0-4695 GCA_034439675.1 Saprospiraceae bacterium
CGTGAAGCGTGAGGTGCTAGGCGCAAGAAAGACATTAAACATTAAACACTAAACATTAAGCACTCACACCTCACACCTCACAATTGACAACTCACCTTTTTCACCAACAATCTTTCAAAGAAATGGCAACACAATTTCTGGAAGAACTTTTCAGAAATGCAATCTGTCGGTCAGAAAGAAAAACCTTCGGATCCTGCCCTTCTCCTATAGCACTGTTGACCCTACATTTCTGAATCTCTGTCATCGGCACGACCTTATAAGGACTGCTAGACAAATAATATTTAGGTGTAGTATCTGCAGTGAAACTTCCATTTGGAGGAATACTACATTTATGGCTATCTGCAATTTTATCCAGTTCTGTTTTCGAAACGATGGCAGGATTGAATTCCACGGTGACCACTTCCCTGCCACTTTGATATCCCGCAGTTGTTTTGATGACACCATTAAGCTTTCCAAAGAGGGCCTCACCTGTCCAGAAACAGTACATCGAATACGTGACGCTTGCTGTTCCCTTTTGCTGTGCAGTCAGTTCGTCAGTCAGCAATTGGAGATAGACCGGTGCTTTCCCTTTTTGTTTAATCAGTGCATTCGTCATCAGGGCACTGAGTCCTGCAACTGAATAATTATCACTCAGCCTCTGTACAATGTTTTCAATGTTCATATCTACGATATGTACCACCGGGTTATTCCATGAAGCCTCGTTAAATCGTCTCAGCACCTCCGCGTCATGCCCTCCTTTGTTGTTGTGTATCGCAAGCGGAATAAATTCCGTCTCAATTCCTTCCACAATGAGTGGATGGGTCAACACATCACTACCATAGTTTCTGCACGTTTCACATCCCGGGATCTCCTGGAAAAGGATGAGGATGGGCTTGCCTTCTTTTTTACTCTTTGCCTGCGCTTCATCCATCGAGCGAAGCCAGTGGACATCACCGAGTTCAACGGGATTTGTTTGCGCAGCGATCAATACCGGGAATAACAGGATCAATAAAGTTAGATTCATGCTGCAAAGGTAAGGAGTTCATCGTAGCTTCAGGATCCTTTACTTCTTTACAACTTTACACTTTTCCTTGGCTATTGGGTATTGGCTATTTTTCAATGAATTGAAGTCATTACCTGCATCCGGAAAGGGCATATCAGATGAATTCCTGGAGATTTTCTTTTGAGATCACCTTGTATTCGCTGCCTGGATATGTCTCAAGAAATAATTTCGGCACCTTGGTACGTTGGTCGCCCCACTTAAATTCAAAGGCGTATAGCGTTCCATCGACTTCCTCCAGATAATCGATCTCCTTTTGATCATAGGTTCGCCAGAAATAGGTGTTGACGTATCTGCGGTCATATTCATTTTTTTTTATTCGCTCCATGACGCAGAAGTTTTCCCATAGTTGCCCAACGTCATTTCGCAGGGTTATCGGATTGAAGTTGTTGATGATAGCGTTGCGGATACCGAGATCCTGGAAATAGTATTTTCTTGATTTTCCAATTTCATTGCGCAGGTTTCGGCTCAGCGCTCCAAGACGAACGATGATAAAGGATTGTTCGAGGAAATATATATAGCGTTGAATGGTGGGTATACTGGTATTGGTTTTGTTGGAGAGTTCGTTGAGGTTTACTTCGTGGCCGATTTGAAATGCCAGTAACTGAAGTATTTCCAGGAGTAAATCAGGCCTTTTCATGGTTCCCAATAGCATGACATCTTTCAGAAGATAATTTGAAATGATATTATTCAGCTCTGTTTTCTTTTCTTCTTCGGATAAAATCAGAACTTCTGGATACATACCATATCGCAGCATGTTTTCTATCCTCGCGTTTGCATCTATTTTGCCATAGGGCTCTGTCAGCTCTCCCATGGAGATTGGATACAGAATATATTTTCTCGACCGACCCAATAAAGATTCTCCAATGTCATTTTGCATTTCAAATGCAGATGAACCGGTAGCGATAAACTGTACATTCGGAAAAAAGTCATGCAATACCTTTAATACCAGCCCAGCCCCTTCAATGGACTGCACTTCATCAAAAGCTATTAGCTTATGGTTTCCGACCAGGTCCTGCAGTTTTGTGGTATTTGTGGTCGAAAATTGATCACGTACTTGTTTGTGTTCCACATTGAAATAAACACCTCCTTCTTCTGCCATCAACCTACGGATCAGCTCCGTTTTTCCTGTTCGCCTTGCCCCGTACAATAGAATTGTTTTGCCTTTATAAAGCTGGGATTTTAATAGAGGATACGTGGACCTTGGTAAATAGGGCATTACATCATGATTTTGTAAGTTCACAAATTAACCTAAATTACTAAAGTTAAGTTCACAAATTAACCTAAATTACTAAAGTTAAGTTTTAAAAAGCATATTTTTCTCAATGATGACTAATAATAAGTCAATAACATGCCTTATTATTAGTCTATTCCTATCTTCACCCTCCCATGTTTGTCAACTGCCATACCTACTACTCCTTCAAATACGGTACCCTCTCGCCCGAACAACTGGCAGAAGGAGCCTCCCGCCGCGGTATCACCACCCTGGCGCTGACGGATATCAACAATACCTCCTGTGCCGTCGGCTGGATCGAAGAATGCCGCAAACGTAATATCAAACCCGTCCTCGGCGTCGAATTCCGCTCCCCTTCGACTACTTCGACTCCGCTCAACAACCGTCCGCTCAGGGACCACCTCTCGACTTCGTTCAGCAACCGTCCGCTCAGCTCTTCCCACAAGGAGGACCAGGCGGAGGATACACCCGTTGGCAACTACCTCTACACTGGCCTCGCCCGCAACGCCGAAGGATGGCGCGAACTCTGCGAACTCCTCACCACCTCATCCCTCGACGGCATCCCGCTCCCCAAAAGACCCCCCGAAATGGAGCACGTCTATATCATCTATCGCCCCGGCAGCTACATCCCTCCTGACCTCCGCCCCTACGAATACATCGGCATCATGCCCGCCGAAGCCAATGGCCTCTATTCCTCCATCCTCCGCGATCACCTCGACCGCCTCGTCGTCTGGCAGCCCATCACCTACGAAGACGAGACAGGCTATAAGGTCCACAAACTCATGCGCTGCGTAGACCTCAATATCATGCTCGGCCAGCTGGACACAAGAGATAGTGCAAGCCCTGACGAGCATTGGGTCAGCCGCGAATACATCGACAACGCCTTCCGCGCATACCCCCAGATCCTCCGCAATACCGAAGCACTGCTCTATCACTGCGAAGCCGAACTACCCTGCGGCAACATCAACAACCGCCAGACCTTCACCGGCTCCGAGCGCGATGATCATCAGCTCCTCATCAAACTCGCCCGCGAAGGTTGCCGTCGACGATATGGGCTGACTAATTTCAAAGCCAACGCACGCATGGAAAGCGAACTCAAAGTCATCCGGCAACTCGGCTTTCCACCTTACTTCCTGATCACGTGGGATATCATCCGCTATGCACAGACCGCAGGCTATCATCATGTGGGCAGAGGCAGTGGCGCTAACTCACTCGTGGCCTATTGCCTCGGCATCACCGATGTGGATCCACTTGAGCTCGATCTTTATTTCGAGCGCTTCATCAATCCGCACAGATCATCGCCTCCGGATTTTGATATCGATTTTTCATGGGACGAACGCGATGATGTGACCGACTATATTTTTAAAAGACATGGCCACCGTCACACCGCATTACTTGCTACCTACAATACTTTCAAAGGCCGCTCCATCATCCGCGAACTCGGCAAAGTCGTCGGCCTTCCCAAGGCAGACATCGATGCCATCGTCGATGCTCCCCTCGCCAATGACAAACATCATCCATACGCACGCCATATCTTCCGCTACGGCGAGATGATCGAACGCTTTCCCAACTATCTCTCTATCCATGCCGGAGGTGTGCTCGTTTCTGAACGTCCGCTGACCTATCACACCGCATTGCAGATGATGCCCAAAGGATTTCCGATCACGCACTTCGATATGTATCATGCAGAGGATCTCGGTTTTCACAAATACGATGTGCTCAGCCAACGCGGTCTCGGCCATATCAAAGATGCCGTGAGCCTCGTGCGCTCCAACCAGGGCAAAGCCATCGACATTCACGATGTAGCGATGATCAAGGAAGACAAGCGCGTCAAGGAGCAACTCTACTCCGGCCATTGCATCGGTTGCTTCTATATCGAATCACCCGCCATGCGCGGCCTGCTCACCAAGTTGCATTGTGATAACTATATACATCTCGTCGCCGCGAGTTCGATCATCCGTCCCGGTGTCGCCAAGAGCGGGATGATGCGCGAATACATCAAGCGCTATCATGAGCCGGACAAAGTGGAATATCTACACCCGGTATTTAAAGAACATCTCGGCGAGACCTTTGGCGTGATGGTCTACCAGGAAGATGTGATGAAGATCGTCCATCACTTTGCCGATCTCGATCTCGATGAGTCAGATGTCCTGCGCCGCATCATGACCGGTAAGAAAAAAACATCAGACACCTTTCGCAAACTGATGGAAAAATTCTGGCGCAATTGCCGTACTCGGGGTTATCCGGAAGAACTCATCAGCGAAGTATGGCGTCAGGTAGAAAGTTTTTCAGGCTATTCGTTTTGCAAAGCACACTCGGCGAGTTTTGCCGTGGAGAGTTTTCAGAGCCTGTATCTCAAGACCTATTACCCGCTTGAATTTATGGTTGGGGTGATCAACAATTTCGGTGGCTTCTATCAGAC
>JAWXAW010000208.1:0-4494 GCA_034439675.1 Saprospiraceae bacterium
AGTCCCAATTGATTCTTATTTTTCATATCTTCAAGATACGAACATCAACTCATATGACATACTTTTGTGATAGGTTTTTAGAGGTGCCCATTAGTATAATGAATTTATTTCATGTGTAGACACCTGTGAATATTCTAAGTAATTCTTATATATAGCTATACATAATTTAGATATCTTTGGACAAACTCAGTACAATGAAACCAACTTATCTATTAGTGCTTATCACGCTTTTGGGCGTAATTATTTTGTTTTCTTCCTGCGAAAAGGAAGATGATCCGATAGCAGGAAAAAAATATTCATTCAGCTCCACTGCCACGGATGCTGATGTCCAGACAGCCATGATACAGATGAAAGATGGTGACACCATTTATTTTGAACAAGGCAACTACACATTCACCACTATGCTCTCTATTGATGCCAAGGACCACATCGTCATCATGGGCGACGGCCGTGACAAGACTATACTTTCGTTTAAAAACCAAACATCAGGAGCTCAAAGCATTTATGGCACAAATCTTACCTGGGCTCTGTTTCGTGATTTTACGGTTTCAGAACCAATTGGAGATGGCATTAAAGTCAAAGATTCTGACGGAATCACTTTTTTACGCCTAGGTGTGGTTCATCTTACCTCTCCGGAATCCACAAATGGAGGTTATGGTCTATACCCTGTCACGTGCATAAATGTGCTGGTCGACGACTGTTATGTTTACGGCACTTCGGACGCAGGTATATATGTAGGTCAATCCAGGCAAGTTATAGTTAGAAACTCCGAAACAGAAGGTAATGTGGCAGGTATTGAAATTGAAAACTGTATTAGCGCGGATGTATATAATAACAATACACATGACAATGCAGCTGGCATTGTGATCCTTGATCTTCCTGATCTTCCTGCCATCAAGAATGGACATACGATCAGAGTATTTAACAATACGATCGTAAGTAATGACCTGGTCAATTTCGCTCTTCCCGGTAATATTGTTGCAGGCGTTCCTACAGGAACCGGTATCATGTTAATGTCTTCGAAAAATGTGGAAGTGTTTGGTAATACGATTACTGAAAACAACGTCATGGATATTGGCGTGATTTCATATAATACACTCGTCGCTCTCAGCGGATTAATTCTAACGGACACAGTATATGTAAGTTATAATAAGGATATTAATATTCACAACAATGTTATTACTAGCTCTGCTACATTCACACAGGAATTGAACCCTATAGCTGACCTGATAGTCAATGTATTGTTCGGTGGTGGTGATGTGCCCGAAATATTGTTTGACGGGTTTGTACATCCTGATCATGCAGGTGAATTAAATAAAGGTATTTGCATCAATAATAACGGTAGCGCAGTTTTTTCCAATATGGATGTACCCAACTCGTTTGCAGGTTTGAATTTTGATGTCTCAGGTCATGTTTGTTCTCCAGCATCCCTGCCTGAAGTAGTAGTGATGGGCCCAATGAATTAAAATGAAAAAATTCATTTATGCGTATTTGATATATGTCATTCCGGCTATTTTTATTTATTCATGTAGTAAAGACGAACCTTTTCCTGACTTCAATCTGGATCAGTTACCGTATCCGTTACTGTCGGATTATGACTTTTTTAAAGGTGATTTGAAAGCACTGAATGCCATTGACTTGCTGATTCCCTTTGACCTTAATACACCGCTATTTTCAGATTTCTCAACTAAGGACCGTTATATTTATGTACCCCCGGGAAAACAGGCATTGTACAACGATGATGGCGTTTTTGATTTTCCGGTTGGAACGATGCTTGTGAAAACATTTTATTTCTTAAATGATCTTCGTGATCCGTCTACGGGCCGGAAATTAATTGAAACGAGAATGCTCATCCGCAAGGACGAAGGTTGGGAAGCAATCACTTATCTATGGAATGAAAGCCAAACCGAAGCTGAAAATTACATAGCAGGCAAAAATGTAAATGTCAGTTGGATACATTTTGATGGAACGCTTAAAAGTACGCTTTACCACATTCCAAATAAAAATGAATGTAAGGGCTGTCACAATATAAATGAAGTCATCGAGCCAATTGGTCCTAAGGCAAGGAATATCAACAAGGATTTTCCATACCCGGATGGAAAGATGAACCAATTGACAAAGTGGAAAACGGAAGGCATATTGCTGGGAGCTCCAGATCCGGCTAGTGCACCCCGTGTTCCAGTTTGGAATGATCCATCCACAGGAAGCCTTAACGACAGGGCGCGATCATATCTGGATATTAATTGTGCACATTGTCACAACCTGCATGGCCCTGCAAACAATTCAGGATTGTTCCTCAATTATGACGAAACAGACGCAAAAGCCCTTGGCATATGTAAGCCCCCCGTAGCTGCGGGTGCAGGATCCGGTGGATTTTTATATTCCATCATCCCCGGCAAACCAAATGAATCGATCATGATATACCGTATGTCCTCCACACAGCCAGATATTGCCATGCCTGAACTGGCGCGTTCAGTGGTGCATGAAGAAGGGATTGAGCTTATAAAGGAATGGATATTGGGATTGCCTGCGGCAGGGTGTGAGTGAGATTTTATGAGTGACAATTTGCCTTTAAAATAGTTAATATCTCATATCAATAAATGTCGATCACATAAAGGGAGAAAGAAGTGCAGAGGACGGAAAGAAATTGATCACTGAACCTTGTTTTATTTTTGTGTTTTTTCCGTGCTCTTAACGTATACATTAATTACATGATTTCTATTATTAAAAGGTGAGTAGACATTATACATACCTCCTACTTTGAACCGAGATTTTCGCTCCGCTACGATTTTTATTCTTCACTCAGGCTTGGCGTCGGGATCTACGCTCTTCACTCTTCACTCTTCATTTTTCACTCTTCACTATAAATTGATCCGTATCCCCAAACCGCTCCTCCAGTATGATGTCCTTTCCTTTTTCCAGCTGATCCAGAAATTTCTGGTTGGCATGACGGACCGTGATCAATTCAAGACCTTCGCGGATAGAGATGTGATACCTGGCGGTCAGTTCTTGCTTGAGTTTTTCAAGTTTGTCTTTTTCATTTCGTACACACAGCATAAAACTCAGGGCTGTATTGCGCATACTATTCACTTTGATGCGGAGAGCGGCTACTCGCGTAAATATTTCGCTGAGATGTTCTTCCGCAACAAAAGAAAAGTCACGAGTGGCAATCTCCAGTAGCACCTGATCGGATTCCACGACAACAATGGGAGGCAGGAAATCACTCTCCGCTGCACTGATCTTTGTTCCATGTAGCGACGGATTGTCAAAAGGTCGCACATACATCGGTATGTTTTTATTCTGCAGCGGTTTGATCGTCTTAGGATGGATCACCTTCGCGCCATAGTAGGTCATCTCAATGGCTTCCTGATAGGAGATCTCTTCAAGTCTGGCCACTTTGTCAAAGCGTTTTGGATCACCCGTCATGATGCCTGGCACATCTTTCCATATCGTCACCGATTCCGCATCCAATGCATAGGCCAATACCGCTGCAGTATAGTCCGAACCTTCACGTCCAAGCGTAGTACTTTCATTATACACCGTAGAGCCAATAAAGCCCTGCGTGACCGCCATACCCGATTGATCAAGTGAAGGCCGCACTATTGTATCAACAGCCGATTGCGTCAAATCCCAAAGGATTCGGGCTTCTCTGAACTCACCATCCGTTTTGATGATACCCCTCGCATCCAGCCACTGATGTGTAATGCCTTCTTTAGCCAAGTACGCACTTACGATTTTGGTGGATGCCAGTTCGCCGAAGACAATAATCTGATCATAGTGATAATTATAATTTGGATGCGGCTCTTCCTCCAGGATCCAGTTGAGCTCCACCCACAGGTCATGCAGGTCGGCCATAAGACCAGTAGCCTCATCGGCCAGCAGTTCAAATGCTACTTCCTCATGATATGCTTTCAGCTTGGAGACCAGACCAGAGATAAGCGTTGGATCATTATAATGGGCCCTAATCAGTTCTTCAAGGGCATTGGTGGTTTTGCCCATCGCTGAGATGACCACCACCAAAGGGCGCTGAGAGGTGGATTTGAGAATTTGTGCGGCGTTGCGGATCGCGGTGGCGTCCTTGACCGAAGCGCCTCCGAATTTATATATTTCTATAGGATGCAAAACAATGATAGTTTGACGTAAAAGTACAAGAAGGTTTTGCTTGTTGTGGTCCCTGAGCTTGTCGAAGGGAAAAGAGGATATTCTACCCCTTCGCCGCCCTCTTCGCCTTGCGAAGAGCCGGCGAAGAGAGGCCTTCGTTTTGTTCCCTTCGACAGGCTCAGGGACCGGAGAAAGTACTTGTTTTCATACTCAGGGACCCGATAAAGTACTTGTTTTCATACTCAGGGACTGGAGAAAGTACTTGTTTTCATACTCAGGGACTGGAGAAAGTACTTGTTTTCATACTCAGGGACGAGAGAAAGTATTTGTTTTCATACTCAGGGACGAGAGAAAGTATTTGTTTTCATACTCAGGAACCGGAGAAAGTACTTG
>JAWXAW010000209.1:0-14215 GCA_034439675.1 Saprospiraceae bacterium
ATATGTGGTTGGAACAAACTCCAGCTACGGCAGCGCATCCATGCATGTGGTTGGAGCAAACTCCAACCACGGCAGCTCTTGCCTTCGCCTCCGCCTCCGTCTTTTCATATTCTTCTATCTTTAGGACATGAAATATTCAGAAGCCCGAAACCAGATGATCCAGACCTGGGGCCAGTTGAGTTCGCAATGGGGGATCAACCGCACGATGGGGCAGATTCATGCCTTGCTGATGATTTCACCGGAGGCCCTGACTTCTGACCAGATCATTGCTGAATTGGGTATTTCCCGTGGCAATGTGAGTATGAACCTTCGCAGCTTGCTGGAGTGGGGTGTTGTGCACAAAGTATACGTCCCCGGAGACAGGAAGGAATATTATACGTCTGAGAAGGATGCCTGGAAGATGGCATTGCAAATAGCACGTGAGCGTAAACGAAGGGAACTCGATCCAATGATCCAGTCGCTTCAGCACATCCAGGTGACAGATCCTGAAAAGGCATCTTCAAAGGAAGTGGAAGAAATCAATAAAATGACAACCCAGATTCTGGATGTGGCTATGCAGGTTGATAAAGTGCTGGATATCGGGATAAGGTCAGGTAGCCAGTCTCTCGTGCGCAAGTTGATCAACGTACTCCGGTAGGTTTGAGAGGCGTGAGAACATGAGGCGTGAGAGGTTGAAGGTAATTTTTCAAAAGTAGGGGCAAGATCAATCGCACGCCTACTTTTGAAAAATTCCTTCGCCTTAGTTCTTAACTGTCTCTTTCAGATGCGTATCCAGGAACTTGAGGATATCGCCATAGCCTTTGATTTCATTTTCTTTTTTAACAAAGCCATGACCTTCATCCGGAAAAACTACATATTCAACAGGGATATTGTTTTTCTTTATGGCCTCCACTATTTCATCTGACTCGATCTGCAGGACTCTTGGATCATTGGCGCCTTGCAATACCATGACAGGATTTTTGACTTGGTGCGCATGGAACAGGGGCGAAATATTGTACAACCGCACTGAATCTTCTGTAGTCGGGTCACCCATTTCAGTATAAAGTGCATTTCTAAATGATTCCCAATAGGGTGGGATAGATTTTAAGGTGCGTAGCCAGTTAGTCACCCCAAAGATGTTGACGCCAACATTGAATTCATCCGGTGTGAAGGTCATGGCTGCCATCGTCATATAACCTCCATAACTGCCGCCAATAATGCCGATCCTTTCACCATCAATATAATCCTGCGAAGCTAGCCAGTTTTTTCCGGCTATGCAATCTTTAAGGTCTTTGTCTCCATGGTTGCGATCATCCATTTTATAAAAGGTTTTACCATAGCCGCTGCTTCCCCGATTGTTGACCGCAAGGACCGCATATCCATGATTGACGAGATATTGGATCAGGGCAAAGTACCCTGTCCTCGATTGTCCACCCGGACCTCCATGAACCCAAACTAATGCAGGCACTTTTTGATTGGGAGTGGCTTGATGTGGTTTGTAATAAATGGCAGGAATTTCAACACCATCAAATGATTTGAAACGCACTACCTCTGCCGCTGTAAGATCATCTGCGTTGATTTCTTTGTTGAGGCTTTCAGTGAGTTTTTTAAGTTCTTTTGTTTCAAGATTATAGAGATAGATGTTATTCGGTGCTTTTGAAGTACCTACAGAAAGACGCATCAGTTTTTCGCTGTCTGAGATTTCTACGCCAAGGATATCACCATCCGGTATTTCTGGAAAATCAATTGTTTTGCCAGTGGAAGCATCCTGCATGATGATTGTGTTTTTACCATCCTCATTGATCGCGATGACACGGTATGTTTCTTTTTCACTCAGGAAACTATACATCACATCCCATTTTGTTTCAAACAACACTTTACGTTCACCGCTGGCCATATCATACTGCACCAGGTATGCAAATTCTTTACCAGCGTTCGTGATATAAAACGCATAGCGGTTGTCTTTGCTAAAGCCCGAAATCTCGTACCGACCTTTCTGATCAAGTTGAGACAGTTCAGTCTTGGCACCTGTTTCCCGGTTGACCAGATAGAGTTCGTTTTCACTGGTCGTTATCGTTTTGGAGATGGCCATTATTTTTTCATCTTCTGAAATATCCTCCACATTAAGTCCATCCTTATTCTCATACAACAGAACCGGTTTCCATTCTCCAATGAGGGATTTGTAGACATCAAAGTATTTCGGGTCGCGCAGATTGGAGGAATAGAACATTGATTTTTTATCCTGGCTCCATTTGAAAAAGGAAGCTTTTTCATTCTCACCTGGGGTCAGATCGGTTGTTTTACCGTCTTCATCTAGCAGATAGATATGATCTATCTCATTGCCACCCTTGTTGGCACTGTATAACACGGCCTTAGAGCCCGGCACATAATCAATACTAAAGAATGACTCTACCGTCGAATTTGTCATCTGCTTTTGAATGCCATCGTTTAAGGAAATCTCATAGAGGTTAAAGATCCCAGAAGTATCACTATTGATGAGAAGCCTGGTTTCATCCCCAGAAAAAGTACCGCCGCCAAAGCGTGTGTTAGCGTAAAACTGTTCAATGGTGTAAAGCTTGGTTTGCCGGGCTTCTTCTTTTTTACAGGAAGGTAATGTCATGGCAAGGAGGAGGAGGTAGATTAGATTTTTCATCAGATGATGCACTGGTTAGAAGTGGCGGATATAAAAGGGTGGTTCAATAGATCTCGAAATGTATTCGAATATAGAAAAATGTATATCCCGGATGATGTAGAATAGATCAAGGAGACTGATTCGGCTACATAATACACCTTTATCCGGTTGAAATGGCGGTATATCAGTATAGCTTACATCAGGGTACAATAAAAAAATGGTTTGGAATTGAACCCAAACCATTTTATGAAATCTTTTAATTGTTGAAGCAATGACAAGGCCGCATTACACCGTCATGATATCCTTTTCCTTAGCGGTGATCAGGTGGTCAACCGCATCTGTATGGCTGTGCACCATTTTATCTACATCCGCCTCTTTCTTTTTACCCATATCTTCAGGAAAGCCATCCTTGATTTCTTTTTTAATGAAATCCATGACCTTGTGGCGGATCTGGCGTAAAGCAACTTTGGCATCTTCGCCCATCACCTTAGCCTGCTTGGCCAGGTCCCGACGTCGTTCCTCGGTCAATGGGGGTATGGATATCCGGATGATTTCCCCATCGTTCATAGGGGTGATGCCCATATTAGCAGCGAAAATGGCTTGTTCGATTTTAGCGAGCATACCTTTTTCCCAAGGTTGTATGGTGATCGTCCTGGCATCAGCAATACCGACATTAGCCACTTGCTGTAACGGAGCATTGTTTCCGTAATAATCAACTTGAAGACCATCCAGCATGCCGGTTGATGCTTTGCCGGTCCGGATTTTTGTCAATTCCTTTTTCAGGTGGTCGATAGCATGGTCCATTTGTTCCTGACCATGGGCGATCGTACTGTCTATCTTTTCATGCATGGAATCAAAATTGAAGTTAACAATAGGAGCACTCTTCCTTTTTCAGCGTGTTGTCACTGGCGGCTAAAATACGAAAGGATAAAGTAAACCAACATAGCCACAGAAGAGAGTGCCGCAACCAGGTAAGTCATTGCCGCCCATTTCAGGGAGTCTTTTGCATAATCATATTCCATTCCCCTCGTAATTCCGGTGCTATCAAGCCACACCAGGGCTCGGCGGCTTGCATCAAACTCAACCGGCAAAGTGATCAGGCTGAATAAGGTGGTGATCGCCATCGCGATGATCAGGATCAGCAATAATTGCGGAAAAGTCCCCAAAAGAAAAATGGCAGCCATAAATCCCCATTGTTGCGCAACCGCAGCTATTTTAACCACAGGCACAATTGCACTTCTGAGTTTAAGCATGCTATAGGCAGTATCATCCTGCACAGCGTGCCCACACTCATGTGCTGCAACAGATGCTGCGGCAACAGAACGGCCATTGTATACTTCCGGGCTCAGCGCAATAGTCTTGGTCTGAGGATTATAGTGATCAGACAGAAATCCCTCTCCCTGCACTACAGAGACATTATGGATGCCATAGTGGTTGAGCATAGCTGTGGCCACCTGGTATCCTGACATACCATTGGAAAGGCCTACCTGGCCATATTTATGAAACTTGGATTTCAACCGGCTTTGTACCAGGAATCCAACAAGCGCAATAGCGCCAACTAAAATCAAATAACCTGCACCCATTTTTTTATGTTTAGTGAAACAACCCGTAGGTTGAAATTAATACCCTATAAATGCAAAAATAGCCCAGGAGGTTTCAATTCGAGGGTATCACCCTCATAATTTTATTCCTCAGCCCCAATAAATTCAAATCCGGTATACGGCACCAACACCTGAGGTAACCTGATCCCGTTTTCGGTTTGATTGTTTTCAAGCAAAGCGGCTACAATCCTGGCAAGTGCTAAAGCACTGCCATTTAGCGTATGGACAAGCTGCATTTTACCTTTCTCATCCTTAAAACGGATTTTCATACGATTGGCCTGAAAGGATTCAAAATTGGATACGGAGCTCACCTCCAGCCATTTCTGTTGAGCGGCAGAATAAACTTCAAAATCATACGTCGTAGCGGATGTGAAACCCATATCGCCTCCACATAAGTGAAGAATTCGGTATGGCAACTCAAGGCTTTCCAACAGATGAGACACGTGATCAACCATGGTTTGCAGCGTCTCATAAGAGCGGCTTGGGTGTTCAAATTGAACAATCTCCACTTTGTCAAACTGATGTACCCTGTTAAGTCCTTTGACATCGGATCCATAAGACCCGGCTTCCCGTCTGAAGCAAGGGGTGTAGGCAGTTAATTTGATAGGCAAATCCGTTTCAGCCACAATCTGTCCCCTGTACATATTCGTCACTGGCACTTCGGCTGTGGGCACAAGGTAGAGATCGTCCTTTTCCATATAATACATCTGTGCCTCTTTATCAGGTAGTTGTCCTGTTCCATAGGCAGAATCTGCATTGACCATAAAGGGTGGGAGAATTTCCTCAAATCCTGCTCTTCTGGCCTGATCAAGGAAATAATTGATCAACGCTCTTTGCAAGCGGGCCCCTTTTCCGCGGTATAATGGAAAACCACTTCCGGTGATAAAAGCACCAAGTTTGAAATCAATGAGATTATATTTTTCGGCCAGTTCCCAATGCGGCAAGGCCCCTTCCGGCAAAACAGGAAATTCCCCTTCCCAGGCCTTCTCAACCTTATTGTCCTCAGGTGTCCGTCCTTCTGGTACATTGGCATGCGGAATGTTTGGAAAAGAGACTAGCAAGGCATCCAATTCCGATTTGGTTTGTTGCAACTTAGACTCCAGGGCTTCGGCAGCACCTTTTGTTGCCTGAACCTTGATTTTCAGTTGATTAGCTTCCTGGGCTTTTCCCGATTTAAAGAGATTGCCGATTTCTTCTGAAAGGGTATTCCGCTCGTTGAGCTGGATATCCAATTGGGTCTGCAGATCTTTTCGGAGGTCATCCATCGACACAATCTGATCAATAATGAGTAGTCTTTCATCGGAAAAACCTCTTTTCTTAAGACCGGCAACTGCCCTGTCTTTCTGGTCACGTAAAATTTGTATTTCTAGCATATAAAGCAACTTTTCTAGGTCATCCACCGTTTAAGCACTGTAGATTCCTGCTGAAATTTCACCAAAGGTAATTCCCCTTATTTAAAAATAGTTTTTACCTTAGTGGCGTTTTACACACCTACAATACCGTTCTGATCGTCCTTCAGATACTCCAATTCTAAATAAAACTGTAATTAGTGGTTGAGTGAAGTGAACGGGACCGAGTGTTAGTATTTCTGATTGAATCCAATTTTTTGTATCCGAATTAATTATCTGATCATATCATGTACGATATTTTGCAGTTGAACGACATGCTCGTTCCTGAGCTAAGGGAACTTGCTGATTCGCTCGGCGTAGATGGCTTTAAAAAGCTCAACAAACAAGAGCTAGTCTACACTATCCTGGATCACCAGGCGCTTGCCGGCGAAAAAAAGAAATCCGGAACCAATGGTTCCGACAAGGCTGACCTTCCTGATGAAGTACCTGTCTCTTCTGACAACATGAGAGTTGACAAAAGGCAACCAGGGGCTATCCCAAAAAGAGGAAGAAAACCAGCACCATCAAAAGAAGCAGAGTCTACTTCAGAAGAAGATACGGATGAAACAACCAGCGAGGAAACAACTTTTCCAACTGTAAAAGCTCCATCGACGCATACTGATCGTCCTCAGCCACCCCGCAGACCTGAACACAAAGAAAGGACTCCTCATGTTCAAAGAGAGCCGCGCGTACCTCAAGAACCAAGGGAACCACGAGCACCGCATCAGCAACGTGAACCTCGCGCACCGCAGGAACCAAGAGAACAAAGGGAACCAAGAGAACAAAGGGAGCCTCGGGTTCCACAAGATAGCAGAGAGCCAAGGGAACAAAGAGAGCCACGCCAGCCCCAGGAACAAAGAGAACAAAGAGAACCACGTCAGCCTCAGGAACAAAGAGAACCAAGAGAGCCACGCCAGCCCCAGGACAACCGACAGCAGCCTGGTTTGCCTATGGAAGCTCGATCTCAGACTCCGGGTGCCAATGATCCCAGAATTCAGCCACAACGTGATGCAAGGGATTTCCAACGCGAAGCCCGTGAACGTTTTAATGTAGAAGTTGACGGTATTATTGAAGGCGATGGTGTGCTTGAAATGATGTCAGATGGTTACGGCTTTTTAAGATCTTCAGATTATAATTATCTCTCCTCACCAGATGATATATACGTTTCACCTTCACAGATTAAGTTGTTCGGTCTGAATACGGGGGATACTGTAAAAGGGGCCATTCGTCCGCCAAAAGAAGGCGAGAAATATTTTGCTTTGTTGAGGGTGTCGACCGTAAATGGAAAAACACCTGATGAAGTCCGTGACAGGGTGCCTTTTGATTACCTCACGCCATTATTTCCGACAGAAAAATTCAACTTGTTGACGCATCCTACGGGAAAGGATTATGGTAACCGGATGATTGACCTTTTTACCCCATTAGGTAAAGGACAGCGGGGCTTAATCGTAGCACAGCCGAAAACAGGTAAGACATTCCTGCTGAAAGATATTGCTAATGCCATTGCTGCCAACCACCCGGAAGTATATCTTATCGTGTTACTGATCGATGAGCGCCCTGAAGAGGTAACGGATATGCGTAGGAATGTAAAAGCTGAAGTGGTTTCTTCAACCTTTGACGAACCTGCAGACAATCATGTACGGGTGGCCAATATCATTCTCGAGAAGGCAAAGCGTCTCGTCGAATGCGGCCATGATGTGGTTATCCTATTAGATTCGATTACGCGTCTCGCGAGAGCATACAATACAGTAGCCCCTTCCAGCGGAAAAGTACTTTCCGGTGGTGTAGAAGCAAATGCTTTGCACAAACCGAAACAGTTTTTTGGTGCGGCCAGGAATATTGAAAATGGAGGCTCCCTCACGGTACTGGCGACAGCCCTTATCGATACAGGCTCCAAGATGGACGGTGTTATTTTTGAAGAATTCAAGGGTACGGGTAATATGGAGCTTCAGCTTGACAGGTCACTGGCCAACAAGCGGATGTATCCTTCGATTGACCTCACCAAGTCAAGCACCCGGCGCGAAGAATTGCTTCTTGACGATGCTATCCTCCAGCGGATGTTTATCCTGCGTAATTACCTCGCGGATATGAAACCGGATGAGGCAATGGAATTCCTCCGTAAGCATATGATCAATACCCGCACGAACGAGGAATTCCTCATTTCAATGAACGGATAAAGTGATTCCAGGTCTTCAGGCATGGTATTTGAACAAAGGAAATGACCTTTTTTAAGGAAAAAGACCATCTTTTTTAAAAAATAAGTACATTTGTGCCCGCTTTTAACCGAGCGGTCTAATAATCAAACAGGTAATACAGCAATGAAAAGGACATTTCAGCCATCCAGAAGGAAAAAAGTGAACAAACATGGTTTTCGTTCACGAATGAGTTCAAAGTCCGGGCGTAAAGTGCTCAATGCACGCCGTGCCCGCGGCCGTCACAAGCTGAGTGTTTCTGACACCATGCGTGTGAAATAATACGCCTCTGCCTCTTTTGGGGCATAGGTATTGAAGAAATAGTTAATATGAACTATCCTCCGGCCCAGGCTGGAGGATTTTTTTTTGCCCGTTAGCTCCTTTTAAAGCTGCAAGGCTTTAAGGATTTCAGGTCTGGCCTTAACGGGTATGTTATCTTTGATTATGGTTCGTTACACCCTTTCCAGGCCAGAGCGGCTTAGTTCACTAAAAGCCATTGAAAAGCTTTTTAAAGAAGGGCAGAGCCTTGCCAAATATCCTGTCAGACTGGTATGGCTTGAGGTAGTTGAGCCAGAGCAATCGCCATCTCCGGTACAAGTGATGTTTTCGGTTTCTAAAAAGAAGTTTTCCCGCGCGGTTGACCGCAACCGGATAAAAAGGCTGATGAGGGAAGGGTACAGGCTCAATAAGCCTGATTTGTATATATCCTTACAGGCTGGAAAATGTTATCATCTGGCTCTGATTTATTCCTCTATGGATATCCTTGACCATGTAGTCATACAAAAAAGTATCATTCAGGCGTTTGAGCGTTGGTTAAAAGAACTTTTAAAAGATCAAACCCATCCTCAAACCGGAAGTAATCCATAACGTGAAAAGCGGACTCCTTTCTTTCATCTTTTTTTTCATCAGCTTTCAGCAGCTGTCGGCACAGAAGTATGTGTTGATCGAAAAGGCAGGCAACCCACGTACAGAGCGAATACCAATGTATCAAGAACTCACTTTTCAAATTAGGGATGATAAAGTTGGCTGGTATACCCGGCAGATTCTCGATATGGACCCCGATGGCCAGATGATACTCTTAGGAGATTCATGGGTTGCACTCAATACGATAGCCAGCATCAAACTCAACCGTAAACGGGTATGGCCTAATATCATCGGTGGCGCGCTCCAGGTAGGGGGTATTTCTATGTTTATGGGCGACCTCTGGTTTACGGTCTCAGACCAGCCTCAATATTCTGAAGGAGGTATGGAATTTGGTTTACTCAATTTTGCAGTCGGGACGATCATCCGCACATTTTTTTCCCCCATCATTTATGACCTGGGAAAACGAAAGAGATTACGCGTCGTAGACCTAACTTTTTAATGCTAGCTTCAGCTAGCCAATTCCTACGCACGCCTGACGTCTCATATCTCACGCCTTCCCGCCACATCATTTCATGATGGCGGGATCTGCGCTGCGCTTGGACACGCCTCACGAGACTCACAACTCACAATTCACAACTCACTTCTCCAACCCACTGACAAACCCCGTGAGATCTTTGATATTGTAATGGAGCTTTCCATTAACCTTTACGACGGGCATGGTCACACTCTCACCTGTGAAGCCTCCATCACGCAACTGTTTCCACATACTATTTGCTTCCGGTGACCCGCTGTTCACATCGACTTCCTCATAGGTGATTCCTTTTGCTTTCATTTGACTTTTGACCGTGGCGCAGCGTCCGCATCCAGCCTGCGTGTATACGATAATGGGTGCAGAGGACAATTCAGCTTTTGGCACTTGTGGAGGGACTGGACTAGGAGAGGTAGTGACGGGTGCTTCCGGTTTCGGAGTCGAATTGGGGTTTGTTTTTAAAGGCTCTCCTGCATATTCTGTAAAGGAGACATCATACCCATATGACCAGCTTTCACCCGGTCTTGCCACAAGCGCAGCCATTTCTTTCATGTATCCTGCCGGAACGACCACTTCAACCTGGGCACCGGGAGATACATCCATCCCTTTTGAATTAATGCTGATGGTCACTAGATAAGATACCTTCCCCGTATTCCTGGCGACCACAATATTCTTGTTACCGTCTTTTTTTTCAAAGACTTCTATATCATTCTTCTGGGCAAAACCGTAGAGGTGTAGCAGAAGCCCAGCGAAGAGAATAACAAAATGCTTCATAACCAAAAAATTTTACCAAAGGTAAAAAACCATCTGCTTGTGGATTAATTGTTGGTCGTCTTAACAATGCGTTTAATCAAATAGATGTCCGCCCAGTTTGCAGTTCTCAGTCAACTGTCAACTGTCAGCTGTCAACAGTGCTAATTATGAAGTGTGTGTGTAGAAGATGCCAATGGATATACCTGATCACTTCATCACCCCATACATCAGTGTTCGTCATGCGCATGTGCCTGGTAATCCGCTACAAGTTTCTGTTGGATCTCTGTAGGTACCTGTTGGTAGTCGGCTAGCTTCATTGAAAATTTTGCTTTTCCTTGGGTGAGTGACCGCAGTGTCGAAGAATATTCATGCAATTCAGCGAGCGGCACGCGGGCAAGAATCTTCTGATAATGGCCTTCACGTTCCATCCCCATGATGATCGCTCTCCTGGTCTGCAGATCGCCCATCACATCGCCCATGACTTCATCCTGACAGAGGATGGAAAGATCATAGATCGGCTCGAGCAACTGAGGTCCTGCATGTTGAAATGCAGCTTTAAACGCCATGGTACCTGCGAGTTGGAATGCCATATCATTAGAATCTACCGGATGCATTTTTCCATCATAGATGCATATACGGATATCTCTGCAATGGGATCCGGTCAGTGGTCCTTCAGTCATCTTGTTCATGACTCCTTTTTTGATCGCATTGCTGAATTTGGAATCAATCGAACCTCCAACGATACACCAGTAAAAGGCAAGGGTACCTCCCCAAGGTAGTTTTTCGTATTCGCGATGGCGTACGGTTAGTCCATCAGGATCATTCATTCCTTCATGAAATGGTTCGATGCGCAGGTGAACTTCGGCAAACTGACCGGCACCTCCGGTTTGTTTTTTATGCCTGTAGACTTCGTTAGCTACTTTCGTAATCGTTTCCCGATAAGGGATCCTTGGCATATCAAAGTTCATGGAGATCCCATATACTTTTTCAATACGGGATTTGATCAGGTCAAGATGTAGCTGACCCTGCCCATGCAATAGCATTTGTTTTAATTCGGCGGATTGTTCGATCAATAATGTCGGATCCTCCTCATGCGTGATATGAAGTGCTTTGGCGAGTTTTTCAATATCTCCTTTGTTTGTGGTGGAGACTGCTACCCTGATGCGTGGTTCTGGGAAATGGATTTCTTCGACTCCCGATTCGACTCCTTTTGCGGTGAGTGTATTATTGGTATGACTTTCTTTGAGTTTTACCGTGACACCAAGATCTCCGGCCTTCAGTTCGTTGACGGACTCGCGGGTTTTTCCCTCGGACACGTAGATTTGGGCGATGCGTTCATGATTGCTATTGGCCAGGTTGATTAAGTCATCACCCGGGCGCAGGGTGCCTGAATACACTTTGAAATAGGAAACATTTCCAACTTGAGGTTCGGATATGGTTTTATAAATAAAGACTCTGACAGGACCTGATGCATCAGGTGCTATAGCATCACCTTTGGTGCTTAGAGGTTTTGGCCTGTCGGCAGGTGACGGACCAACGTCATTGATAAAGCCCATGATGCGTCCGCTTCCCATATTGAGCTTGCCTGAAGCACAGAATACAGGGAATATCTGTTGATTTGACAAGGCAATGTTGAGCCCTTTTGTTAGTTCTTCTTCACTGAGGTTGCCTTCATCAAAGAATTTTTCCATGAGGCTTTCATCATTTTCAGCTGCTGCCTCAACCAAAACCTGGTGCATAGCCTGAGCACGCCCGACTTCACTCTCAGGGATTGCTTTTTTCTCTGGCTTCCCACCATCCTTTGGAAACACATACATGAACATCCGCAGGGCGTCAACAATCGTGTTGAATCCGGATCCGGTCTGCAGCGGATATTGGAATGGGATTGCCTTGGGTCCAAATCTTGATCTGATCTGTTCGAGTGTATGATCATAGTTTGCTTTTTCATGATCCACCTGATTGATCACAAAAAGACAAGGGGTCTGAAATTTTTCGATATACTCCCACAAGAGTTCGGTACCTACTTCCACCCCACTGGAGGCATTGACAATCATCACCGCGGTATCGGCTACCTTCAGTGAGGATATCACTTCCCCGACAAAGTCATCATATCCGGGAGTATCTATGATGTTTATTTTATTTCCTCGCCATTCGACGTGCATGAGCGAACTGAATAGTGAGTTGCCTCTTTCCTGTTCTATTTTTGTATAATCTGATGCGGTGTTTTGTCCTTCAATGGTTCCCCTTCGGTTGATGGCTCCGGACTCAAACAACATGCTTTCAACAAACAGTGTTTTTCCGGAGCCGCTATGGCCGAGCAAAACAACATTCCGCAGATTTTTAGTATCAAAACCCATTAGATTAGTATTTTTTAGATGAGACGATATTGATTTTCCTTCCCTGACGTCCTGTCGGATATCATGGTTTCAAATTAGGGCTAAGATTTTACTTAAGGAAACGAAATGGTAAAATTGGCCTAGAGTAGAATTCATCTAGATAAGATGCTAATGTGTAATGCACACATTAATAGGTAGGATAGCTATTACATTAGGAAAATAAATATCTGATATGCAAGCTGTAACCTCTATTGAAGGTTTTATTGCATGATTTCCATACACCAGCTGTCAGATATCAGACGCCAGATGCCAGATGCCAGACTCGTGACATGTTCAATAGATGCCAGATGCCAGACACGCAGATGCCATACTTGTGATATGTTCAATAGATGCCAGATGCCAGACACGCAGATGCCATATTCGTGACATGGTCAATAGATGTCTGACTTGTAAAAAGAATATTAAATAGGTAAAAAATGCAGCCGAAGGCTGCAAATATTAAATCAGAATTACTCACAACTCACAACTCACAACTCACTGTCTTCCCGCCATATCATTTCATGATGGCGGGATCTCCGCTGCGCTTCGACACGTCTCAGTCAACCTCCAACTTATAGCCTACGCCCTTGAGTGTTTTGATAAACCGGTCTCCGACTTTTTCTCTCAGCTTGGAGATGTGGACATCAATAGTGCGGCTGACGATCGGTACTGAATAGCCCCATACTTTGTGAAACATTTCTTCCCGGGTAAAAACCTTGCCAGGTTGCGAAGCCAGCAACATCAGCACTTCAAATTCTTTTTTGGCGAGTGTGATGACCTCGTCATCGATAGTGGCCTGGTAGCTTCTCGGATCAATTTTCAATGCACCGAAATCAATGATGGAAGATACACTTTCCTTGGAACGTCCGGATTCCTTCCTGCGCATCAACGCCTTGATGCGGGTCAACAGTAATCTTGGGCGGATAGGTTTTTGAATGTAATCATCCGCACCAGCTTCGAGACCAGCGATTTCACTGTATTCCTCGCTTCGGGCAGTCAGAAAGGCTATAATGGTATCCTTGAGTTTTGGATTCTTACGCATTTCATAGCAGGTTTCAACACCATCGATGCCCGGCATCATGATATCCAGCAGGATTAAATCCGGAACATCCTGGTCAGCCAGTTTAATAGCGTCTTTTCCATTGGAAGCCTGAATGGTATCAAACCCATTGCGGGAAAGATTGTAGTGCAGGAACTCGAGGATATCAGGTTCATCATCCACAATGAGCACTTTGATCTTATTGTCGGTCATATCCATTGGAATGTTTGAAAGGATGTAAGGTAAGGCAGGCTGTGTATTAATCATGCACAAATATCATAAGATTCTCTCAGGATTCCGTTTTGTCGTCAAGGCAATGAAACCAATTTATAACGGTGTTTCCAGCCGGAATGACACTGTTAATTTAATGTAAAGCGAATACGCTGCATAATATTAGGTTTTTTAGCATAAGGCCAACCGGTGTAAAATCAACGTAAAAACATGTCTGTTTTTCAAGGTACGATTTAACGAATTGTTGAACAGCAAAATGCAAGAGGCCCCAAACATCTCAGGTAATTTTGCGCCATTAAATAATACTGTTGATTTCTCTCGAAACGACAATTAAAAAACAGGACTTTATGAAAGTTTTACTTATTCTCTTTTCTTTTTTCTTTGGGTTAAATGTCTTTGCTCAAACCACCGTTTCCATTACGGATGCTGATCTGGCTGGTGGGCAGACCTACAATTGGACGAACAACAATACGTATCTTCTTGACGGATTAGTGTTTCTTGAAGAAGGAGGAGTACTCAACATAGAAGCGGGAACAGTGATTAAATTCACCGACCGTGCTGATGTAGGCAATCCTTCCGCGCTGATCATCGCACGTGGTGCCAGAATCTATGCTGAAGGAACAGCTGAACTG
>JAWXAW010000210.1:0-11574 GCA_034439675.1 Saprospiraceae bacterium
GAATTTCGGTAGTTGCAGGAGCAAACTCCTGCAACGGCGAATGCTACGTGGAATTTCGGTAGTTGTGGGAGCAAACTCTTGCAACGGCGAATGCTACGTGGAATTTCGGTAGTTGCAGGAGCAAACTCCTGCAACGGCGAATGCTATCTGGAATTTCGGTAGTTGCGGGAGCAAACTCCGGCAACGGCGTTAAACTGGACAATTCTCATTGGTTGGAAAAGATAAGAGGTCTCCCGGGCTTGGAAGCTTTATGTGGACTGGTCAGAATGGTGATGCATAATCCGGATTATGCTGTAAGGTTTCATCCGTCAGCGTCTTCAGAAAATTGATCAGGTCTTGTTTGTCTTGTTTGGTAAGGAACAATCCTGTAACCATTGTATTTAACACCGCAGGGTCGACTGTTGAGGATTCCTTTATTCCGGCATTGTAATGATCGATGACCTCCTCCAGAGTTTTGAATCTGCCATCATGCATATAGGGTGCAGTTAATGCAACATTTCTGAGGGAGGGTACTTTAAATGTTGCACGGTCGATAGGTGAACCAGTCACAGCCTGCCTTCCGATATCTGCAATGTCCGCTTCAAGATCCAGACCGTTGTTCATGTATTTGTCATTTTCAAAATTTGCGCCGCCATGACAGTGCATACAATCCGCACCTGAAATTTCAGGAAAGAAAGGATTATATTCTGTCGAAAAGAGCATTCGACCACGCATTTCGCTTTCGGTCAGTTGGGCATCTCCAGCCAGAAATTTGTCAAACTTCGAATCATCGGAAACAATACTCAACATAAATTGCTCCAGGGAAAGCGCCATTTTTTCAGAGGTGATTTCACCAGTTCCGAAAGTCCGAATAAATTGATCTTTATATAATTGGGAGTTGTTTAGCTTGGCAATAACATTGGGTAATGTTTCATTCATTTCCAGGGGATCCTGAATAGGTTTCAGCGCCTGGTCTCTAAGCAGGTGTGCCCTGCCATCCCAAAAGAATTCATTGGTATGCCAGGCCATATTAAACACGGGCATTGCCTGACGAAGGCCGGGCATAAGTTCTACGCCAATAGAAAAACGGGAGGTATCCGAAAATCCATCTTGTTGGCGATGACAATCAACGCATGCTTGTGAGCCATCCCTAGAAAGCATTTTTTCGTAAAACAGCATTCTACCGAGTTTTACGCCCTGGATGGTCAAGACATTATCGGAGGGTAGAGAAGGAGCAGGGAGTGCGCCATGCTCAAGGATAAAAGGTGTTTCATCTATCACAATGACATCTTTTGGCATGTCATCTTTTTCACAGGACCATAACAGGAGGATCCCTGCTAAAACCATCACCAAATTCTTCACTCTGGAAACGTTCATTTGATTCAATATTTAAACAAAGGATTCGCGATGAAAGTATCATCCGTCAATGCCTTTAAAAATTCGATAAGTTCGTTTTGTTCTGACACTGTTAAATCAAGTGGTTGCAGGATTTGATTTTTATGGGGATGGTCCTTGCCTCCTGATTGGTAGTGATCTATTACTTGCCGCAACGTCTGCAGTGAACCATCATGCATATAAGGCGCAGTCAATTCAATATTACGTAGCCCCGGCACTTTAAATAAGGCCCGGTCTTCTTCTTTTAAGGTAAGCCGCATTCTCCCTTCATCTGTATACTGGACATACAATCCATTATTTTCAAAAGCATAATTGGTAAAATTGAATCCACTATGACATGTTGAGCAATTCGTTCGAGCACTAAAAAAGAGGTTCATGCCACTCACCTGTGCTTCCGTCATTGCACTGATATTGTTTTTTTGCGTGTACTGATCATAGGCACTATTTCCACTCAACAAACTTCGCTCAAAGCAGGCCAGCGCGCGCGTGATGACGAATGCATCCGGGGACCTGTCATACGCATCCATTGCCATCTTTATATAGGACGAATCAGTATTAAGGCGTTGTGCCAGAAGGACAATATTAAAATCAAACTCATTGTGTTCCTGAATCGGAACCAGTACCTGCATTTCTAATGTAGGGACCCCCCCTTCCCTTAACAAATAGGGCTGATAAGCTACATTGGCAAGGGAAGGTGTATTTCTTGTTCCTGACCGATCTTCAATGCCTAAACTGACGGCGGTCTGATCACTGAAAGCTAATCCTGGTTTATGACAAGAGGCGCAGCTGATGGTGCCATCTACAGACAACACAGGATCATAAAAAAGCCTTTTGCCCAGTTCCCATCTTGCTTGTGTAAAAGCATTATCCTCAGGAAAATGGATAGCCGGAAAACCATCCGGAATTTCCATTAAGGAAGGATATGAGAAAGGAATAGTTATTTCATCTTCCCGACAGGCGATGAGACTTAAAATTAACCAGATGACCAAAGCCCATTTCACAGGCATGTTATTCTGAAATCAGTTTTGCAATTGAAACAGTTTTATTGTTTTGCAACAACCTGACAAGGTAGATTCCGGATTGTGGTACACTGAGATCAATATAGCTGTTTGGTTGCAAAGCTTTCAAAGTAGAAACATAGCGCCCAAGGATATCTGTCACCATAATTTCATAATCCTCATCATCTTGACTCTGTATCAAGGCGATGGAATGCCCGTCAGATGTTAGATTGGGATATAATTGAAAACGATTCATACTATTCCAATCCCTGATTCCGGTGTTTATATCTGAAGGACTGAATACCAGATTTCTAAAATTTTCCATAGCTTCCTGAGCTTGTCCCGTCTCACTATGTTCTATGATGCCAGCATTGACCGGGATGTTTTCCAGTGCTCGGGTATAATCAGCGTCGAGGTTAATAATGACTTCTGCATTACTAGTTGTTGCGGATACGTTTACTCTGGTTTTGATATAGTTTTGATCTCCAAGTCCATGTAATTGAACTAATTGGTTGTATTGAGGTCCGCCTTTGCCCTCTAATGCCAGAAAGCGATAACCCGCTGTCCATCCCCAATGCATAGAAGGTGATTTTGGGGACAAAGGATGCGCCGGATCAAAACTAGCGGGATCGAGGTGGTTATGGTCAGGATCAACACCTACGGTAAAATGAATAGCTTCCACTTCGTTGATAGGGAAATTGCCAAGCTCTACCTCTGTCAATGATGCCGCATTTACCAAAATCCAGGTGTCTGGGATTTGGGTATTAATGCCATTGTCATGAATGATGGAGATGCCGGAGATGTAATACTCGAGTCGGGTGATTTCGAAATCATGCCCTAGATTGTTTTTCGAGCCAAGATTCATGGCGAAATCTACATCCGCGAGTTTATGATGAATGACCAGTTTGATCGTTTGCTGGGCAATACTTCCAAAGGTCAAAATGCTAAATGCAACGAATAGGAGAAAATGCTTATTCATAAGTGAACGATTAGGAGATGACGGTAAATTTAGTTTATTCCGGCAATATGGCTAGCTATCCAGCTCTAATACTGGCAGGAAACCATTATTTGTCAGGCAATTTCAATTCGCCCATTTTCCCCTATTTTTGCCACTCATATACCACTAAAACATCTCCGGGCTTTGTCCATCCTCGTTTCTCACCTTTCCAAGCAATTTGGCCCTCAGAAGGCCGTAAATGACATCTCCTTTAAAGTTGGGAAAGGCGAAATACTTGGATTTCTCGGGCCTAACGGCGCCGGGAAGACCACAACGATGCGCATGATTACCGGGTATCTGGCTCCTGATGCAGGCGAGATCAGAATCAACGATATCCTTATCTCTGAAGAGAACCAGGCTATTAAAGCACTCATAGGCTACTTGCCTGAAAACAATCCCTTGTACCTGGATATGTATGTGAAGGAATACCTGAGATACGTCGCCAGGATCTATAAGATCGATCAGCCATGGAAGCGGATCAGTGAAGTGATCGGAATGACCGGCCTTTCCACTGAAAGTCACAAACTGATAAGATCCCTCTCAAAAGGCTATCGCCAGCGTGTAGGTCTGGCCCAGGCTATCCTTCATGATCCTGAAGTTCTGATTCTGGATGAAGCTACCTCAGGACTTGACCCAAACCAACTTATCGAGATCCGGCAACTCATTCGTGATCTGGGTAAGGAAAAAACCATCCTGCTATCGACGCATATCATGCAGGAAGTACAGGCTTTATGCGATCGGGTCGTGATCATCAACAAAGGAATTATTGTCGGCGATGGCAATATTCATATGCTGAGTCAGAACCTTTCAAATGCCTATCGGGTTGAAGTGACTTTCTCGCGTCCTGTCGTTGACATTACATTAAGGGAGATCAACGGGTATATCAGGCACGAGGATGCCGGGTCTAACCGTTACATTATCACCGGAGAAGAAAGCACACTCAATGAGGCCATTTTTGATTTTGCAATCAGTAAAAACCTCAAGATCCTTGAGATGGCTACGATCAGGGAAAGCGTTGAAAACATATTCCAGCAACTTACGACAAGGGCCTCATGAGAGCAGTCTACCTGCGTGAATTAGCAAGTTATTTCAGTTCGATGATCGCCTACATCACCGTAGGGCTTTTGCTTGCGGTGCTTGGTCTGGTTCTTTGGGTTTTTCCTGACTTCAGTCTATTGCAGACTCCATTTGCGGGAATCGATGCCTTGTTTGAAATCGCCCCGCTCATCTTCATCTTTCTGATTCCGGCGTTTACAATGAGGACTTTTGCCGAGGAGAAGCAAGCCGGTACGCTTGAAGTGCTTCTCACCCGTCCAATTACCGCCTGGAATATAGTCACCGGAAAATACCTCGCCACCTTATCTTGGTTAGCCATCGCATTGCTTCCTACCGTTATTTATGTTTTTTCGATCTATCAGCTTGGATCACCTCCGGGCAATATCGATCTGGGTCAGATTGCTGCTTCTTATTTTGGCTTATTCATGCTCGGCGCAGTTTTTTGTGCCTTAGGTGTTTTTGCTTCCGCGCAGACATCTAATCAGATTGTGGCTTTTGTGATGGCGGTTTTCTTTTGTTTTGTATTGTATTATGGATTCTATTTCATCAGCCGCATCGCTTCATTCTCGGGCAGCCTCGATGCCATCATTGAGTCGCTGGGTATTGACTATCATTACCACTCGATCAGTCGTGGCGTCATTGAAACCCGTGACCTGATGTATTTCATTTGCCTTATCGGACTATGCCTCACCTGGACATGGGTCACCATCACGAAACGTAACTGACCGACGATGTCTAAATTCTTCGCAGCCGAAAGCAGGAAGGTCATGACCACCGGACTGCTCATCACAGGGATCTTACTCTTGTCGTATGTAGTGTCTCAATGGGTGTATACTTCTTTTGATGCTACCGAAGAGCGCAGATATACCCTGGCGCCTGCAACGAAACAATTGCTCAGGAGTCTGGATGACCGTATCTATATCAGGGTATTGCTTGACGGTCGATTCCCTGCAGGGTTCAAACGTCTACAGGAATCTACGGAAGATATGTTACGCAGGTTCTCTCAGGTGAGTCCTGACATTGAATATAATTTTGAAAACCCAAATGAGGGCACCATTGAGGAAGTCAATGCACGTCACAAACAATTTGCTGACGCGGGATTAGTGCCTACCAAATTGCGGATCAGTGATGCAGCAGGCGCATCCGCTCAATATATATTTCCCTTTGCCATTATCAATTATGGCACACGTAGCATTCCTGTTAATTTACTTCAGGATGATATCCCCGGTGCTGATAAAGAAGTCATACTCAACAACAGTATCAGCTTACTGGAATATAAACTGGCCGATGGTATTCAGAAGATCAAAAGACAAACCAGGCAGGTCGTTGCGTTTACTTCAGGCCAGGGTGAACTAACCAGGTTGCAAACCACATCCCTGGAAAATGATTTGAGTAACGCCTATGCGGTCAACAGAATCAATCTGGATAGTATCGTCCAGATCCCATCTGAAATCAAAGTATTGATCATTGCCAAACCAACGGAGGAGTTTTCAGAAGCTCATCTGTTCATGTTGGATCAATACATCATGAATGGCGGGCACGTGATGTTCCTGATCGATCCACTCGTTGTCTCCTTAGATAGCATCAATCAAAATAAGAGCTATATCCCTCCTCCGTACAACCTGGGACTTGATCCGTTGCTTTTCAAGCTGGGCGTGCGGATCAATCCAAATCTTGTACTTGACCTGCAGTGTACTCGGATACCAATGGTGGTAGGGATGCAGGGGGACAAACCGCAGACAGAATTATTTCCCTGGTATTATCACCCATTGATCTCTTCAACGAGTGATCATCCGATTACCAAGGGATTGGACAGGATACAACTTGAATTTCCGGCCAGTATTGATACAATTCAAACGGCTACACCGATTAAAAAGACCATCCTGATGAAGTCCTCTGCGTATAGTCGGATCCAGTTAACCCCTGTAAGACTCAATTTTGATATCCTGCGGGAGGAACCTGATCCAAAATTATTTAACAAAGGACCTCAGAACTTTGCCGTCATGCTGGAAGGGCCCTTTCAATCATTGTATCAAAACCGTTTATCTAACGAACAATTGGACGTCCTTGATCAGGCAGGATTAAAGTATAAATCATCCGGAGATTCTGCCAAAGTCCTGATTGTGACTGATGGTGACATCATCAAAAATCTTGTCAATTCGACCTCCGGAGAAATAGCTCCGCTGGGCTATAATAAATATGAGAATACATCCTTTACAGGCAACAGGGATTTTCTGTTGAATGCAATGGAATATATGCTCGATGAATCAGGTGTACTTGAGGCGAGATCTAAAGACGTGAAACTGCGTCTTTTAAATGCAGTCAAGGCGAGAGAAGAAGGAATGAAATGGCAATTGATCAATATCCTGGGGCCGTTGGGATTAGTAATGTTATTGGGGATGGTGTATCAGTTTTTACGGAAGAGGAGATTTTCTGGAGTGGGGCGTGAGATGTAAGGTGTGAGGTGTGAGGTGTGAGGTGTGAGGTGTGAGGTTTGAGGTTTGAGGTTTGAGGTTTGAGGTTTGAGGTTTGAGGTTTGAGGTTTTTTTAGAAGGGAAAAGATATGAAAAGAAATATAATTTTATTAGGGTTGTTGGTGGTGATCGGCATCTTTGTTTTCTATGTGTATAATAACAAGGGAGACAAGACCACGACTATTGACAGGGCGGAGAGTAACTTCAAAATTGATAATGTCAATACCATCGGAAGGATTATACTGACGCACAAGGATGGTACCCGATCGGATCTGAAGCGTGTGGGGGATCACTGGGTCGTCAATGGCCTGCACCGGGTAAGGCAGTCTAATATAAATCATTTGCTCAAGGGAATCCAGACACAACATCTGGATCATATCCCCAATAAAGCGGCGACAGAAAATATATTGCCTTCGATGGCTGTCACGGGTATTCATGTGGAAATCTTTGATACTAAAGGAGATGTACTGCTCAACTACTATGTAGGCGGCGTGACACAGGATGAGCGGGGTACTTTTTTTCTGAAAGAAGGAGCTACACAACCGTATTGCCTAAACCAACCTGGATTTGACGGCGGATTGAGGGCTAGATATGCTTTGGCACCTGTAGACTGGAGAGATGTTCATTTCTGGATGGAAGAGACGGACAAGATGGATACGATGAAGGTCTATTATCCAAAGCAGATACTGCATTCCTTCGTGGTCTACAAGAAGGGAATTGGCTATGGAGTTGATCCCATGTTTACCACCACACCGCGGAAAGAGGGAGATGTAACTAACCGGGTAAAATCCTATTTTACAACATTAAATTCCATTGCCTGCGAGGACTACCTCAATGATGCGCAGGAAAAGGACAGCATACTTCAGATGGTTCCATTTATGGAGATGAAAATGATTTATCCGGATAAGACCTCTTCGCTAAAATTTTATCCCATTGGTCCTGTAGGAACATCGGAATTTTCCCCAGCTGTAAGTCGTTATTTTATCCAGTATGAAGGAAGGGATTTTATGATCGGTCAACATGAAGTGATGAAAGGGGCTTTCAGGTCTTATGATTACTTTTTTGGCTCATGATGTATCAGGTGTGCATATACATAGCAGTCCTCCTCAGCGAATCTGAATGGGGTTTTTTCGGTCACAGGCTGATCAACAGGGTAGCTGTCTACACCGTGCCTAGTGAAATGATGGGGTGGTATAAACCCTACATTGATTATATCGCAGAGCATGCAGTGGATCCTGACAAGAGAAGGTACGCTACTAAACACGAAGCAGTACGACATTATATAGATCTTGATCATTGGGGCGCGCTGCCTTTTGATCACATGCCAAGATATTGGGATCAATCTTTAGCATTGAATATTGAATTGTTTACCATACAAGGGGGAGATACGATTTTTCTACTTCGTGCGATACCTCATGAACAATGGCTGGATTCATTGCCGGATTACATGAGTAGACGCTCACTGGTCCGTAGGCATTACTTGCGACAGTATTACGAGGATGTTGCTACCATCACCTGTGATAGCCTGAGGTTGCTTTTTCCAGATATCAATTGCAACACTGCATCACCAATCTACATTCAGGATGTATTGTCAGCTCATGGAATTGTACCCTACCATTTGCAAGCTATGCAGCGAAGGCTGACCAATGCTTTTAAGGATCAGAATCTGGATCAAGTATTGAGGATTTCGGCGGAGTTCGGACACTATATAGCCGATGCTTGTGTACCATTACATACAACCTCTAATTACAATGGTCAATTGACGGATCAGGTGGGTATCCATGCTTTTTGGGAAAGCAGGATCCCTGAGCTTTTTGCAGTCGAGGAGTTTGATATGATAGTAGGTACGGCCAGCTATATAGACAATCCGGCCAATTACTTCTGGGATCTTGTGCTGGGCAGTCACAAAGAAGTTGGTAACGTACTACGATTGGAAAGGGAGCTAAGCCAGACCTATCCTTCGGACCAGCAGTTTTGTTTTGAAGACCGTATCAATGTGAACCTCCGCACGCAGTGTACTGAATATGCTAAGGCGTATAACCTAGCAATGAACAATATGGTGGAGGACCGATTTCGTGTCGCCGTCAAGGCCGTAGGTGATGTCTGGTACACCGCCTGGGTCGATGCAGGCCAGCCGACACCTCCGGCAAATAAACTGTTGAGCCAGCGAAATGCGGAGGATGAGGAATTGAATAAAGCTGTGCAGTCCGGGAAATCAATAGGTAGGGAACATGATAATTAAAGTGAAAAATGAAAAGCAATGTGCTGAGCGAAATCGAAGTATGAAAAATGAAAAGTGAAGTTAGCAACGATTGAGCTGTAGCATAAGGTTGAGCGTGAGCAGGTCGAAGTATGAGCAGTGAGTGAATAAAGAAAGTTGATATAACAAACCTCAGAGCATATAAATGCTATCGAGCAGATGACCAACTGTCGACCATGATCTGTTAGCTGGCAGCTAATTTCTGATAGCTGACGGCTGAAATCTCCTGCTAATCTTCCCCTTCGTAATAATCCTTAAACTCATCAATCTCCCGACGATCCCTCTTTGTGGGCCTCCCTGCGCCGCGTTCTCTTCTTTCTGGGCCGCCTTTGCCGATAAACCAACTTTTATATTTATTGATTTCTTCTTCAGGGGTTAGATCTTCATAGCATGGTTTTGCTAAAACGGGAGAGACGCGCTTTTCGATCAGTTGGACTACTTTGTATTTGAGCTTGAAGCCATCCTTTACGACATCGATGATATTGCCAATCGTTACTAATGCAGAAGGTTTTGCATTCTCGCCAAATAATTTAATCTTCCCTTCCTTACAGGCTTCTGTGGCAAGCGTGCGGGATTTAAAGATCCGGATAGCCCAGAGGTATTTGTCGATCCTTACTTTATCTGCCATGGTTTACTTTAGAATATACGCAGCGAAAAGCGAAAACAAAAAAGAGCAAAGAGCATAGGGCGAAGTTCATAGTTCATAGTTCATAGTTTATAGTTTATAGTTTATAGTTCATAGTTTATAGTTCATAGTAAATAGTAAATAGTAAATAGTGCGAAGGGTTTAGTGCATAGCTTAGGGTGTAGAGTTGACAGGTTGGAAAAATTTATTTTATACGCTGCTAACTTTTCACGTATAATTTATTTCATCTCACTTCTAACTATTAACTTCTAACTAACAACTACCCATTTCAAACTGCTCACTTCTAACCCCTAACTTCTAGCTCCTGTTTTTTCCATTCTTTGTCCATGTAAAATGTACCGAAAGGGATAATGGAAGACACAAAAGCCTTCAACATCCATTTGATGGTCATATTATACTGATCATAGACCAGGTACATCCATATCATGAAGGCAGTGAACAAAGCACCATGAATACCTCCTACGATTCTAACAGCCATAGGCATATCTGCTGCATATTTTAAAGGCATGGCGATGAGTAGGAGAACAAGATAAGATATCCCTTCGATCATGGCTATTTTTCGAAACCAGTGAAATGTTGTTGTTGATTGCATAAATAAGAAAGTGTTAGGGTGATGGATCCATCGGGGTAAAGATAGAGTGAAGATTATATTTGCAGCCCTCGCCTTCAAAATATTTGTTCGCTCGTTTAAGTGGCGACTTCTGCTCCATCAAGTCTGTGACATGTTCTCCTTGGCGGGAATGCAATAAAGCCTCGTCTCCAGCCGAGCGAGCATAAATTAATTACTGCATGTTTGATACCAGCAGTCAAAAGCTACAAACAACACAGGTAAAATAGGGAACAAACGTATGTCAATCTTTGTTATTACCTTTAATTAAAAAATAGTAGCCTATGAATGTGTCTCTTACCCCGATGCTTGAAAAACTTATCCAGAAAAAGGTAAAGTCTGGTGCCTACAACAATGCCAGTGAAGTTGTGCGGGAGGCCCTCCGCCTGCTGGAGGAACAGGATAAGATCAAAGAAATGAAATTGCAACAACTGAAAACCGAACTTCAAAAAGGGTTGGATCAATTGAATGATAATCAATACAGCACAAAGACACTGCAAGCCATTGCGAAATCGATAGAAAGGAAATGACCTGATTAAACTTCATGAGAAAACTTCGCCTTTCTCCTGCGGCCTCCGAAGACTTTGAAAACATTCTTCAATTCACCATGGAAACCTGGGGAGTGAATCAGTTTGAGCAATACCTAGCTGGTTTTCAACATGTGTTTGATATCATCTGTATTGACCCTTCGAGTGCTTTGTCCAAAGAAAGGGGAGAGCTTTTCGATGATTGCCGCTCAATACGTTCCGGTCGTCATATCGTTTTTTTTAGGCTGAAAAATGATAATGTTGAAGTGGTCCGGATACTCCATGATAAAATGGACTTTTTAAGTCAATTTCCTATGGGTTAGTTTGTGATGCAATAATTAGTACACATACTTCTTCCAGCGTCATACGCCTTAGAATTTACAGTCTTCTGTCTGCTGACGGACTTCTCACGCATCATGTCTCTCAACGCTCACATCTCTCCATTTCCGACTTCATCATTCCCCCTTCACCACTTTCATACTCGTCATCTTACCATCGGCCTCTTGCACGGTGCAGATATACATACCAACTGGCATGTCATCGAGTTGCAGTGTAATCGGTAATGGAATCCTACCCGTATTAAGTACTTCTATCCCTTGTAAATCAGTGATGATCACTGCCCCGGATGTAAACCC
>JAWXAW010000211.1:0-6624 GCA_034439675.1 Saprospiraceae bacterium
CGTATAAGCGTATAAACGTATAAGCGTATAAACGTATAAACGTATAAGCGTATAAACGTATAAACGTATAAGCGTATAAACGTATAAACGTATAAGCGTATAAGCGTATAAACGTATAAGCGTATAAGCGTATAAGCGTATAAGCACCTAAGCACATAACCGTATAAGCACCTAACCGTATAAACTTATAGCCCCCCTTTACACCACACTAACCCCCGCAAACGTATTCCCCACAAACTGGAGGATCTCATCGCGGACACGGCGCACTTCGATATCGGATTCCATCAGCCAGCCTTTGGACCAGCTATGGATTACTTTGATCCCGATCTTTTCAAGGTCTTCCTGAAACTGAAGATGCCAGAGACTGTTGGCAGGCCACTCACCGGTAGGCCAGAAATCACGGACTAGGAGGACGAAGGGATTGTTGGGTTCGAGTAGTGATTCGACAAAATAATTTTCATCGGGGTTAAGGCTACGCTCGGATATCTTATAGGGCATCGGTAGCATATCAAGTACAAGCCTGTCGAGTTCAGGGCCAAGGAGTGAAATCACATTCACCCGGTGTGCAGAATAGATGCAGGTCTGCGAAAGGAACGGCGCAAATTGCCGGGCTATATTGGTCAGGTATTTCAGCGCGGATGAATTCCGGTTTTGACTCAACCTGAAATCTGTGAGCATCGAAGGCATATCAAGCTGTTCATGCAGGTATCGCTGGTTGAACGGAGGCTCACAGGAATATACATCGCAAGGCATCTCCTGTACTTTTAGCCAGTACATGCCCATTGAAGGTTCTTTGGCTTTGAGCAGGATATAATTCATGATCTGCGGAGCTTCCTCAGAGATCGCATGCATCATGCTCAAGGGGAGTAGCTGAATAGGATACCATTTGCTGCGATTTTCAATACTCATCTCCGCGAAGAAAAGTTCTGCTTCTTCACTATCCACAGAGGCTTTTCTTGAAGTCAGTTTACGGATAGCGGGTGCATATTCTTCACAAAGATGATTTCGGCGCTGACTGACTTCATTGAGATACTCGGCTATGGAATGAAGACGGATGCGCTCGATCATCTCCTTCATATTCTCATTCATCAAGGCAGGCCATTCTACTTCAAGCGCTTCTCCGGTCACCAGTTGCGTGATGTACCATTCATCAAAGTAGGTCAGCCAATCGGATGTGGGTGTCAGGTGAAGTGCCTGTACAATTGCTTTTGCGTTATCAGGAAACTGGTTTTGAAAACCGGCCCAGAAAAAATAGTCTTCGAGATGGTGCTGACGTTCGACAATGGCAGAGAGTGATGCATTCACTTCACGCAATCCTTCTGCACTGCGATGGATACTCAGCGCCTGCGACTCAAAACGTTTTTTGAAATAACCACTGATGTTGACATTGTTATACCATTTCAGCACATCTTCTTCCCATTCTTTTGTCTCAGCACCCATGCCTGTTTGCTCAGGAGCGTTATGGGAATTGAGCCGCTTGAGTTGACTCCGGATATGGGTTTCAATGGCGTCTTTAGCGCCAAACAATTCCACTTTCAGGGTCTGCAAGTAATCAATAGCCTCTGAAAGCGTTGGATGTTCTTTTCGTTCGGCAGGTATCGTGACCCATGGCTGTCCTGCTTCGATCTCGGCGAGCAGTTCAAGGTATTGTGTTTTGATAGCCTTGCGATCCTGGCTGATCAGTTTTGCCTTGCGGCTGATCTGGCCTTTGAGTTTATCGGCCAGTTGACTCATGCTGCTTTCAAACGAAAATGCATCACCATAGGTCAGGTGCAATTCGCGCGCATGGGACAACAGTTTGTCAATCTTGTTGACATAGATATTGATCTCCCGTATCCAATAGGTCTTGACGTGATTGAAATAACGGAGCATAATCCAGTCAGCACGCTTCAGCAATTCGTTTGCCTGGTCTGCCATGAGGGAGATATACTGCATCACCTCGCTCTTGACAAAATCAAGAGAGTGATTCACGAGCAGGCTCACATCGAGGAGGTCCATGTACTCAAAACCATCTTGACGGAGTTTGTTGAGTTTGATATGATGCTCGATCTTGTTACGCAGTCGCTTGTACTCGGCAGGAGATATTTCAAACATCGGCCTGCTCAACCGGTAAAAAAGCGGGTTGACATTGTTGTGATTAAACAGACCAGCAAATTTCAGGATCAGTTCATATCGGTTAGTACCCGGCCACAGTTCCTGATGAAGGGAAGCCCATGGCTTGCTGATCCGTGTAAAGTCACCGGAGAGCTTGTATAATTCGATATGGTGAATACTTTCTGCAGGGGAGAGCGGGTTGATGACATTTTGGGGGTTGTTTGACCTGGAAGCTATAGGACTGTATATGGTCCTGTCCATTTTATTTAAGGGGTAGGTGCTGAGCAGATCTGCAACGGCAGATTCTTCATCATACCAGATCACTACCGGTTTGCCTTGCAAGGCATCGGTGGCGGCCATCGAAGCAAGCAGATGCAGGTGGTCTTCCTGTTGGCTGCATATCCAGCGCTTACGGGCTCCTGGAGGGGTGGAAAATAACTTGGCTTGCTGTGGGTTGAGGTGACTACCCAGTATAGTTGCAGTATTCATATGTAATGATCCTTATCCTGCAAATATTATACTTTTTTATAATATGTAATAGGTTGAAGGCAAAAAATATTGCAAATTTTTTCAGGGAACCGTCCCAACCCCTATTTCGGTGGTTCTACCATGCCGCCACTGATCTTTTCCCCGTTCTTATATTCATATTCCAGGGTCACATTGCCATCCTCATCATAATACCTGAAAAAACCGTCTTGTTTACCGTCTTTATATTCCACTTCCTGCTTCAGTTTGAAGGTCCTGTCGTCATACATTCTGGAAGTTCCTTCCAGTTTGTCATCCTTGTACGATCGCGTTTCCACCACTTTGCCAAATTTGTAGGCTGTCCAGGCACCATGCATTTTGTTCTGTTTGTAATTGAGACGGAGGTCAACCTGGTTTCGGAATGACATCCGCATGGATGTACCCTCCAGCATACCATTAACGAAGTGATTGATCAGAGCGATATCACCTTCAGAGGTATATTCTATCCACTGGCCGGTTTTTTTATCATTTTCCACATATCCTTCGATATGTACATTACCCCCTACATCAAGCCGTCTGGCGCACTTGATATTGGTTCCGGGGATATCCTCCATCAACATTCCCGCAAGATCTCCGGTCCCTTCTTCGCCCGGAGTAGCTGTTTTTGCATCACCTGGTTTGCAGGAAGAGATGGTCAGTGTGAGGATGCTGATAATGAGCAGCATAGCATTCTTTGTTAATAAAAATTTAAACATGGCATGAAAGAATTAGATAGGACTATAAATGAAAGTCTTCGTTACAGAATTTTATACTTTTGGAATTCCTTTTTACAAGGGGTTTTCATGGTCCCTGGTTGAAAAGTTTCACAAATTTGACAAAAAGTAAATGGATATTCTCATCGAAGGCCTTTCAAAGGCATATGACAACCAGAAAGCTGTAGACAATATCTCTTTCGAAGTACACACCGGAGAGATTGTTGGCTTTCTCGGACCCAATGGTGCAGGCAAGACCACGACCATGAAAATGATTACGCAGTTCATTTCACCGGACACCGGTAGGATCACGATTGGCGGCAAGGTCATCACAAAGGAAAATATCAGGGGATCCATTGGGTATCTGCCGGAAAACAATCCGCTCTACGAGGATATGCCAGTCATGGATTATCTCTCGTTCTGCGGCCAACTGCAAGGCATCAAGAAAAATCAAATTGATCAGCGTATCAGAGAAATGATTGTCATGTGTGGGCTTGATGAAGAAAAGCACAAGAAGATTGGTGAATTATCAAAAGGGTATCGTCAGCGGGTCGGCCTTGCCCAGGCCATGATTCATGATCCGGCTATCCTGATCCTAGACGAACCAACAACAGGACTCGACCCTAATCAGCGTGTCGAGATCCGAGAATTGATCAAAAGGCTCGGCATGCATAAGTCCGTAATCCTCTCTACCCACATTCTTCCTGAGGTTGAAGCAACCTGTGATAGAATCCTGATTATCAACAAGGGACATATTGTAGCCAATGGAACTGCCGAGTCGCTAAGAAGCCAGGCAACCGGTAAGAGCATCCTGCTAGTTGATATCGAAGGTGCCCCAAGAACTGTCATTGAAAAAGAGCTCAGATTAATGCCTGGAATCACCGGTGTCGGATTAAGCCCTGATCATCGCCTGCTTGAAATAGAATGTACAGACAGTCAGCAAACCGCCAGATCTGTGTATAAAATGTGTGTGTCTAAAGACTGGATGCTGCTGCAGATGAGCCCGGTCGAAACAAGATTGGAAGATATATTCCGTAACGTAACCCTGAACTAGTAAACGATATGAGAGAATCGTGGATCATCGCCCGCAAAGAGCTCAGCAGTTTTTTTGACTCCCTTGTCGCTTACATCCTGTTGATCGCCTTCCTTGGCTTCAGTGGCTTCTTTACGTGGCTATGGGGTAGTGATGTTTTTTATCACAAACAGGCCAGCCTCAGTACTTTTTTCAATGTGGCCCTGTGGTCATTATTCTTTTTTATACCTGCGATCACCATGCGCCAGTTTGCCGAAGAAAAGAAATCAGGAACCATAGAGCTGTTGCTAACCAAAAGACTGACAGACCGACAACTCGTCATCGGGAAATATTTGGCTTGTCTGCTATTGGTTGCCATCGCGCTCGCTTTCACCTTGCCTTATTATGTCTCGATAGCCAGACTGGGCAATATTGATCACGGGAGCACCATCACAGGTTACCTGGGTTTGCTTCTGATGAGTTCAGCGTATGTATCCATTGGATTACTGGCGTCTTCGCTCACTAGCAACCAGATCGTGGCTTTCCTGTTAGCGTTGCTCGCAGGGGTTGTATTCCAGTTTATTCTGGGTTCGGTTGGTTCAGGTCAGACAGGATGGGTAGGTAGCCTGCTCACTGACCTGAGCATCCCGCATCATTACGATTCCATGTCACGCGGGGTGATTGATACCAAGGATGTGCTCTATTTTTTGGCACTTACCTTCCTGGGGCTGATGTTAACTGAAGTTGTAATCTCCAAAAGAAAGTAGACATGAAACAGGATAGACGAATTTCAACAGCATTGATCATCGGCATCGTAGCTGTCATCTTTTTGCTTTCACGGCAATATTTCTTCAGGCTTGATCTGACAGAAGACAAACAATTCACCATGAGTAAGGCTACGAAATCCATACTTCGTGGCCTTGAAGATCCTGTTGATGTGAAGGCATACTTCTCTGACAATCTCCCTGCTGACCTTGAACGCGTCAAAGCGGATTTCGAGAGCCTGCTCGTGGAGTACAACAATATCTCCAAAGGGAAAGTGAACTACCGCTTTATCAATCCGGGAGAAACGCCTGAAGCAGAGCAGGAGGCAGCACAAAATGGCATTCAGCCCATTTTGATCAACGTGCGCGAAAAGGACGAAGCATCGCAGAAGAAAGCCTTCATGGGCGCGGTCATCGAATATGGTGATCAAAAGGAGATCATTCCATTTATAGGGCAGGAGTCTGCCATGGAGTATGATCTCACTACCGCGATCAAAAAAATCTCAGTGAAGGATAAACCATCCCTTGGTTTGATCCAGGGCCATGGCGAACCTCAGCCTAATCAAATGATTCAGGCGATGCAGGCCCTGAGTGTAACCTACAATCTGGAGAGCCTTGATCTGGCAGCAGAACCTACCATTCCGCAGAGATACCAAGCATTATTCCTCGTCAACCCGGTTGATTCAATGCCGTATGATCAGTTTGCCATGCTCAATGATTATCTATCTAAAGGTGGCAAGGTGATCGTAGCTGCCAATGCAGTCAACGGTGATTTATCAACAGCATCAGGGACTGTGGTTAACCATAATGTATTTCAGTGGCTCTCCTCGCTTGGTGTCAACGTCGAACCAAGTTTTGTCATTGATGCTGCATGTGCAAAGGTTACGGTGCAGCAGCAGCGAACAGGTTTCTTCAATTTCGCTTCACAAATCAGTTTTCCGTATATCCCGTTGATGAATGCGTTTCCGGATCATCCGGCTACCAAAGGACTAGAGGCAGTCCTGTTTCAATTTGCCAGTCCGATCCAGTTTGCATCCGATGCCGAAGGATCATTCTTTCCGATCGTGACCACCTCAGAGAAAGCAGGTGTGCAGCAGGCACCGATCACCTTTGATGTGCAGCGCCAATGGACACAGGCAGATTTTCCAATGTCAAAAATTGTGCTTGGTGGAGTGGTGGAAGGTGTTGCAGGCAATCCCGACGCAAAACTCGTCGTCTTCTCCGACAGTGATTTCTTTATCGCACCACGAGGTGATGCCAATGCAGATAACATCAATCTGATCGTCAATACAGTGGAATGGCTCTGTGATAAATCAGGCTTAGCTGAATTGCGCACCAAAGGTGTTGTGTACAGACCCATCAAGGAAATGGAGGAAGGAGAGCGGAGCGTCATCAAGTACACTAACTTCTTTCTACCGCTGATTCTGGTAGGTGCAGTAGGCTTCTGGCGTTCTCAACGTAACCGCAATAAGCGTATCCGTCGGATGGAAGAAAGATATGTTTAACCTCCAGTCTGCCTGATCATGAATAACCGCAA
>JAWXAW010000212.1:0-5238 GCA_034439675.1 Saprospiraceae bacterium
GCATGGGTGATCATAAGCCTGCACGGGCAGTTATCCCATGTGGCGATCTTCATTATGGGGTATTGCTTGAAATGGAAGTGATAGCTGCCATATAAGCAAAGACAAGAAGGAGATAAGTAGGGGTTTAAAATATTGAACCCCTACTTATTTCCTTCTTGTTTTTGTCTAATAATTTATTTAATTCTGAAGATAAACGAGAGCTTTCCGCACTGCTTTTCAGGAGCAACCATATCCTGTGCAAAAACATAAGACGAAGCGCATTCTTCAGCCTTTGCAATAAAGGCTGGATCTTTCAAGGTGGAGCCCGCCACATCATATTTCGTGGAAATAACTTTACCACTACGGTCAACACAAATAAAAACACTGACTTTACCTTCTTTAATTGCTAGTCTGCCGACGTTTGCCCGCTGAACCAATTTCCTGTTGAGCAGCCCATCAAGTCCAACGCCCCATTCGAGTCCGTTGCCATCCTGACCCACACCGGTATTCTTACCGGCACTCCCAGCGCCTGTACCTCCACCGGGACCTGACCCAATACCATTCTGGCTACCGGTTCCTCCACCCTGTCCACCTTGGCCGCCTGTTCCTGTCCCGAAACCATCGCTCGAGATATCTGAGTCATCATCACCATCCCCTGGGCCTGCTCCAGCTACTTCGCCGAATCCGCCGTCAGACCAATCGATCATCTTCATCTCTTCCACACCATCACTTTCAAACGAATTGTAGTCACTGACCGATTGCCAGGCTTGCTGGGAGACGATTTTAGGAGTGGGCAGCGGAATCTCACCAATATTGGATCGCAGCGCACTACTGGTCTTCATTACTGAAGTCACCGTGGGAGTGGCCAATCTTGACGGAGCTGCTTCCTGCGGTCTGGATTGCATAGGCTCTTCTGAAGCACTGCTACCACCAGCCTCACTGCCAGACATTTTGGAGGCCATATCTGTGTTTTCTGGCTCCTCAAACTTTTCAATTTCGGGCTTAACGTATTGATTATAAGGATAATCAAACTGAATAACCAGAGCCTCTTTGGTAGGTTCCTCTGGTGGCTTCATGGCGAAAATCGGAAGGAAAAGCACAATCAAAAGCAAAGCATGGACCATAAAGGATACGATCCTGCCACTGTTGCGGCTTTTACTTTCTACGCGGGATTTATGGCGATTTTTCATAGGCATTGCAATACAATAAACGAACTAAAAATGCCACTATTGTAATTCATTTTCCCGATTTTGAGGAGATACCCATAAAAAACCCCGGAATCAAAAAGAATCCCGGGGCTCCGATAATAAAAAAATCTAATGCCGAATCTGAAATTCAGGCCGTCGTAAAAACCTCATTTGCCATAGTGGCAAACCTGGCTGAACGTTTCCTGAGACTACTTTACTTAATGCTATGTTTACTTATCTCACTCATTGATTTTATCTGATCTGATAGGATAGACTCAACCCTACAGTTCTGCCAAGAGGAATAGACTCAGCAATATAATCGACACCATGAAATGTATTTGTTTTCAGATTTTTTGAATTCAGTATATTTCTTGCTGTCACACTAGCCTGGAAGTGTTTGGCAAATCGTAAACCAAACTTGAGGTTCAGCAACGAAACAGGTTGTTCGTAAATATCAGGAGTGGCAAACAGCGAAATATTGTAAAGCTTTTGACCAGATACATTATACGATAAGGCAACCTCCATTCCTGATTCAGGATTGATATACGATAAAATTGCATTGACAACATAAGGTGCCTGTCCTTGAAATGGCCTTGTAGTCTGATCATATTCCGGATCAATATTTTGCGAATTTTCTACCTCCTCTTTTGGAATATCATAGACAGAATGAATAAGGGCAATATTTGTATTAAAGAAAATATTCTTAAATGAAGGGGTTATAAAACTAAGTTCCTTTCTGAGCTCCAACTCGACACCGGCCACAACAGCTTTATCCACATTTATAAATGATAACTCCGGGATGGTGGCCCTTGGATTGAACGCCCTGATAATAGGATCATTAAATATCTTGTAAAATGCGCTTAAGGCTATGAGTTCACCTTGTCTTGGATAGACTTCATACCGAACATCATAATTCTGAATTAAGGTACGCTGCAGATTAGGATTTCCGACATTGAAAAACCCGTTCTTGGTATCGAACTGGACAAAGGGAGCAAGCTCCCTCATATTTGGTCTCGCCAGGGTCTTTGAGGCGGCTACTCTGATATTGGAATTTTCGGAAAGGGCATAAATAACATTAAGCGAATAGAGGAAATCGGTCTGGTTAATTTTGCCTGCTGCAACTGTAGAATCCTCACTGACCACTTCTATATCTGTGGTTTCCATTCTCACTCCACCAATGACCTTAAGTGATCTGGTAAGATTATACGTTAGCATGGCATACGCTGCTGTTACAGCACTTTCACCGGTATAAAAATTACGGGCATTAATCTGGTTAACATAATGGTATCCTGTAACGTAGCGCTGTATAGATCCATCACTTTTATACGTAGTGTCCAGAATACCAAAATTATTCAGATCCCAGAAGGCATCAAAATCCCCACCGAAGTTAGTAAAATTAAGACTGGCCGGAATCCCACCATTGTTAAGTTGATATCTATATTCCTCAAAATCTCGTTCTGTTTTGGAATAGAATCCTCCAACTTTCACGGAATTCGTATTTGACAGATTTTTTCCATTCACAAAAGGGATAGTAATATCTACTTTGCCTTCATACCCTTTGTCCTCCAGTTTTCTGAAAAAATGATATGGGAAAGCATACTCTGCATTATTCATATAGTAGTCACAAATCTCTTCTCCGTTACCCAGGTCCTCACATTCGGTGGTATATGCAAAATAGCGGAGGTCAGGTTCCTTTTGGAAAGACTTTAGTGCAGAAAGGTTCCAGTCTACCTGGATACGCTTTAGGGAAGGAAAATTGTGTCTGCCGCCAAACTGAAAGTTTGACACTTGCCGCTGCAGAAATTCTATAGTTTTGGTGTTGAATGCAGCTGCGCTATTAGAAACTTGTCCAAGAAAATCTCCAGTCTGGCTTCTGGCCACAATTTCAGCGTCATTATTAAAGATGACATTACCGCTCAGGATGTGATTTTCGGATAACTTAAATGCTACATTAAAAAGTCCTCCAAGGGTGGGGTTCTGAACACTTTTGCTTTCCTTGAGTCGCTGATAGCCAAAAAGAAAATCAGTATTTGTGTTGATATAGGTCCCGATATCTCCACCATCGTAATGCTGGAAATTATTGGCATAATTCAGTGAAAAGGTAAATCCAAAATCCTTTTTAAAAATCGGGAATCTATGACCAACTGCCAGGTTCAATCCCGTGTTTAATGGTGATTTGGCTATTGCAGGAACAAAAGAGCTACTTAATCCTTTAGCAGACTCATTAAATAATCTTGTCACATCTTCATTTCCGGGTTGACGAGCCTGCAGATAAGTACTTGTGGACAACTGATTTCGATTGTCAGCATCTAAGAGGATAGCTGGCTGATTACGGCTGCCATCTTCAAAGCCCAACCAATCATACTTGCCACCTAAAGCATGTTTCTGAAAATTATTGACGAGTGATGACTCCGAATTATAAGAAGTAGTAGCTTCAATCATCAGGGTGAACCTGTCAGGAATGCTCTTCGTATTGATATTGACAAGCCCACCTGAAAAATTGCCCGGCAAATCTGGTGTAAAGGTTTTAATAGATATGATGTTATCAATGATTTGGTTTGGAATTAAATCCAGACTCGAGCTATTCCTGTAAGGATCTGTACTTGGCAAAGTCACTCCATTAAGTTGTGATATAGAATAGCGATCTCCGAGACCTCTGATCACAATAAATCGGCCGTCCTGGATTACAGCGGCAGGCATTTGTCGGATAGCATCAGCAGCATTTGAACCACCGGTACGGCGAATTTGCTGAGATGAAATACCATCCTGAATACCTGAGGCATTTCGTTGTAGAGCAATCAAAGCTACCTCGGTAGAACGTATAGCTTCTGCCCTTACGACCACCTCTTCCAGAGATTGGGATTCAGACTCCATTGAGATGTCAAGGGTATTGACATCCTTTGAAGTGATCTCCACACCGGAAATGATTAGTGGAGCATAAGAAAGGTAATTTATGGCAACATCATAAGTCCCTGGATCAACTTCGACATGGTAATTTCCATCAATGTCTGTAGCAATTCCGGATACCCTCATCCCATCTTTTCTGATTTCAAGAATGGCGCCGATAAGGGTTTCACCGGATGAATTGTCAAATATTTTACCTGTTAGCACACCTTTTTGTGCAGTGGCTATTCCGCTCCCTATGAGTAAAGCATATAGAATAATTTGTTTTAACTTGAGAAGGTCAATCATACGTTTTTGCATTAGATTTTTATAATCAAAAAGCAATGCAGAAGGGTTATCGATTCCTTCTGCATTGCATTTATTCTCTTTGTTTTAGTTCAAAATGATCTTAGATGTATAAAATCTACCATCTCTGGTCAGTATCTTAACATAATACAGGCCATTAGACAATGAATTCATATTTATTGTAGCCCTGCCTGTTGCATTTCCTTCCTGATAGGAAATCAACTGCCCGGAGCTATTGAATAAGGAAATCTGTATCGGTTCGCTGATGTGTGATTCAATCTGTAGATCAGTTCCATTGAGGACTGGGTTTGGATAGATATTAACCATTGTTGCCAACTGTTTATCTTCTATCTCATTCACAGCTACCACCAGGCCAAGGTGACCATTACGCTCAAGTGTGGTCCAGCCGGATACCCATAGTTCATCAGCTACTGCGCTGAAAGCACCTGCAAAATCGACTTCTGTAAAAAATAAATCACCGACTGGATATGCTGCTCCAGGATTAGTATAGGCAGCACCTGAAGACGATGGACGTGGGTCCAGTTTACCATCTTGTTCTCTACTTATCTGGCGGATTCCCGGATTAGCTATTGTACTATTATTAGTTGTAAGGTGGCTGATCAGGTCTGAGGCATCTGGATCATCCTGGTTTGGCTGGCCTGAAGTCACACGTATGATACCTGTCGATGTTGCGTCAAGTGTTGTATTGGATCCGTTTGCCCAGAAAAGATTTCCTGGCAACTTCAATTCTCCATTGATCAGTTTCTGATGTGCATCATTTGTGCCTGCATCTTTATCCTGTACTTCAATTGCTTTATTCTTCATCTCTGTGACAATAGAATTAGCGATTGTTCCTGCTGAACCTGCGCGTAACAACAATCCC
>JAWXAW010000213.1:0-9323 GCA_034439675.1 Saprospiraceae bacterium
ATCATCCTCTCCCAACAGTGGGCCGAAAGAAAACGACGACTCTTAATCATCGCCCCATCAAATCTCCGAAAGCAATGGAGCCAAGAACTTGCGGATAAATTTTTTCTTCCCTCTTTTATCCTGGAGTCAAAGTCATTCAATAGTGAAGTCAATAAAGGAAATTTTAATCCTTTCGACAACCAAGAGCATATCATTATCTGTTCCTATCAATTTGCCCGTACCAAGGAGGCCTATTTAAGGCGAACACCATGGAACCTCGTCATCATAGATGAAGCACATAAACTTCGAAATGTCTACAAATCATCCAATGTAATAGGTAACTCTATCAAATCATCACTTGCTTCCAGAAAAAAAGTCCTCCTCACTGCAACACCACTCCAAAATTCGCTCATAGAATTATATGGCCTCGTCAGTATCATTGACGAATACGCCTTCGGAGATCTCAAGAGTTTTAAGAGCCAGTTTTTACGCTTACAAGATGATCAAATCTATGAGCGACTTAGGGAAAGATTACAACCTGTATGCAAACGCACACTGCGTCGTCAGGTAATAAGCTTTATCCAATTTACCGGACGCAAAGCGATGGTGGAAGAGTTTTTCCCAACAGCGGAAGAACAAGCACTCTATGACGGTATCAGTGAATACTTACAACGCCCTAATCTTCATGCCCTCCCTACAGGCCAGCGACAGTTGATGACGCTAGTCATGCGAAAACTCCTGGCTTCATCAAGCTACGCTATCTATGGCACCATCACATCGCTCATCAATAGATTGAAAGGAAAAATAGCTGATCAGGATGTAGAGAACGTCGTAGCAGAAGATTATGATGACTTCGATGATTTGACTGATGAATGGTTAGAAACCCAGGACGAAAATATGGATGCTCCAAATGCTGTTGAATTTATATTATCACAGGATGAAAAGGAAGCCATCGTAAGAGAAATAAAAGATCTCACAGAATGGCAGGAACTGGCCCATCGAATAAAAAGAAATACAAAGGCTGACAAGCTACTCACCGCCCTTGAAAAAGGCTTTGCCGAGCTGCAAAACCTTGGCGCAAAACAAAAAGCACTTGTGTTTACGGAATCGAGACGCACACAAGAATTTTTATTTAATCTTCTTTCTGAACCAGGCAGTCCCTATATAGATCACGTTGTTCTATTTAATGGTTCAAACACCGATGCCAAATCAAATGCGATATATAAAGCCTGGATCCAAAGACATACCGGTACAGACCGTATCAGTGGATCGCCTTCAGCAGATCGTCGCGCCGCCATTGTAGAATATTTTAAAGAATCAGCCAAAATCATGATCGCTACCGAGGCTGCCGCGGAAGGGATCAATCTTCAATTTTGCTCCCTGGTCGTCAATTATGATCTCCCATGGAATCCTCAACGCATCGAACAGCGCATCGGAAGATGCCATCGCTATGGCCAAAAACACGATGTAGTCGTCATCAATTTCCTCAACATCGCCAATGCTGCGGATCAACGAGTGTATCAATTGCTTTCTGAAAAGTTTGAACTCTTTAATGGTGTATTCGGTGCCAGCGACGAAGTACTTGGTGCAATAGGAAGTGGTGTTGATTTTGAAAAACGCATTGCCAGGATCTTATACGAATGCCGCACGGATGAAGAGATCAAAGCCCGATTTGATGAATTGGATGAAGAGCTCAGAGAAGAAAAGAAAGAAGTCATGAAAGAGACCCGCAATCAACTCCTCGCCAATGTTGATCAGGAGGTCATCCAAAAATTGAAAGTGAGCTATGAAGACACCAAAGGGTACCTCAACCAATATGAACAAAAATTGTGGGAGGTAACAAAATACTTTCTGCAGGATTATGCTGCCTTTGGTCAAGATGATTACTCATTTACTTTAAATACAAATCCATTTCCTGAGGAGAATATACATCCTGGTCCCTATGTCATACTGAGACCAAATGAAGGCCAGCGTAAGTCAGATATCGATCTCCCCGGAAATAGCAATATATACCGGTCAGGGCACCCTCTTGCCGGACGCTTACTTTCTGAATGCAATTCATTAGAGATTCCTCCGAGTCATTTGTTATTTGATTACTCTGGCACACCTCACCAAATCACAAGCCTGGAGTCGTATCTGGGCATGAGTGGTTGGATGAAAGTAGAATTGCTGACCATTACATCCTTTGAGACTGAAGATCATCTGGTGATCGCCATGATGACAGATACCGGAGATCTGATCGAAGCAGACATTGCCCGATATTTCTTTACTTTGAGTGGAAAGGTTCTCGAGGCTGTTGATCCGGCTCCCGAAATTGATTCTGCTTTAGAAGACTTATTGCAATCTGACCAAACAAGGGTCTTCGCTGAAAGTGCAGAGCGTGATCGCAAGTATTTTGATCATGCCATTGATAAACTTGAGCTATGGGCAGATGATATGAAGGTCAGCCTGGAGCGCGAACTGAAAGATCTGGAGGATGAAATCAAGCTTAAAAAAGCTGAAGCCAGAAAGCTTACTGATCTGACCCAAAAAGTGGCAGCTCAACGCGTGATCAAAGACCTGGAAAAAGAACGAAGCGAAAAAAGGAAAAAACTTTTTCTGGCCCAGGATGAAATCGACGAAGAAAAGGAAAAGTTGATATCCGGCATTGAATCAAGGCTCGAGCAAAAAGTCGCACGAAAGCATTTATTTACGATCCGTTGGAATATGGTTTAATATGAAAAAGGAACAGATACTAGTGTTATTGACCCGGTTTGAGAATGCCTGTTACTTGTATGATGGCATCGAATGCTGGAGCGCTCGGGAATTGCAGGATATTTTTAACTATACGCAATGGCGCAATTTCCTGAATGCTATCGAAAAGGCTAAAAAAGCCTGTACGAATGCCGGAGAAATGGTGACTGATCATTTTGCTGATGTCAGCAAAATGATCCCGATTGCTAAAGGCGCAGAGCGATCGGTGGAGGATATAGCCCTCACCCGATATGCCTGTTATCTCATCGCTCAGAATGGAGACCCTTCAAAAGCTGAAGTGGCATTTGCACAGACTTATTTTGCAGTGCAGACGCGCAAGCAGGAGATGATCGAGCAGCGTCTCCTTGATGTGGAGCGGGTGATAGCCCGAGACAAACTAAGCCAGACAGAAAAAAAACTCTCCGGAGTCATCTATGAGCGGGGAGTAAATGAACAGAGTTTTGCGGTGATTCGGTCTAAAGGAGATCAGGCTTTATTTGGAGGCAACTCAACAAGCGACATGAAGAAAAAGCTTAAAGTGCCTGCCTCCCGACCACTGGCAGATTTCCTTCCTACACTGACGATAAAGGCTAAAGACTTTGCGGCAGAACTGACTGGTCACAATGTCATCGAAAAGGAATTACATGGGGATCAATCGATAAGCAAGGAACACATAGACAACAATAAGGCAGTGCGAAAGATTCTCCTGGAGCGTGGGGTCAAGCCCGAGAACCTGCCCCCTGCGGAAGATGTAAAAAAGGTACAGCGAAGACTCGAACAGGACGAAAAGAAAATCCTGAAAACATCTAAACCCACACGTAAAAAGTAATGACGCAAAAACATAAATATCAGAAACTCGAACTCACCTGGATCGGCAAAGGCGAAGAACCAAAGCTTGAACCACGTATCCTCGTGGAAAATCCAGAATATAGCTACGGGGATCCCTCCTCTGAAAATATGCTTATACATGGAGATAACCTTTTAGCTCTAAAAGCTCTTGAACAAGACTATGCTGGCAAAGTAAAATGTATCTATATCGACCCTCCATATAACACCGGTAATGCTTTTGAGCACTATGATGATGGGATAGAACATTCAATATGGCTAAATCTCATAAAACCTAGATTAGAACTTCTTAGAACTCTTTTAAAGGAGGACGGGAGTATTTGGATAAGTATAGATGATGATGAATGCCATTATTTGAAAGTATTATGTGATGAAGTTTTTGGAAGAAGAAATTTTGTTAACAATGTAATTTGGGAAAAAAAATATTCCCCACAGAACGATGCAAAATGGCTTTCTGACAGCCATGATCATATTTTAGTTTTTGCAAAAAATAAGGATGTTTGGAGACCAAACCTATTGCCTAGAAGTGAAGAAATGGATGGTAGATATAAAAATCCTGATAATGACCCAAGAGGAGTGTGGAAATCAACTGATTTTTCAGTTAAAACATATTCCGAAACTTATGATTATCCAATAACCTCACCTTCGGGTAGAATCGTTAATCCTCCTCGAAGTCGCTGTTGGGTTACTTCAAAAGAAAATTACGAAAAACTTCTTTCAGATAATAGAATTTGGTTTGGCGCAAATGGCTCGAATGTACCATCATTAAAAAAGTTTTTATCTGAAGTAAAAGACGGGATTGTCTCAAAAACAATTTGGTGTAGGACCGAAGTAGGTGATAATCAAGAAGCAAAAAAAGAAGTTAAAGCTTTCGGAGATATACCTTTTACAACACCAAAACCTGAAAGATTAATTGAAAGAATTTTGTTTTTGTCATCAAAGGCAGGAGATTTAATTCTTGATAGCTTTTTAGGCAGTGGCACAACTGCTGCCGTTGCGCTTAAAATGAATCGAAGATGGATAGGCATTGAATTAGGAGATCATGCTTTCACTCATTGTTATCCAAGAGTAAAGGCAGTTATTGATGGAGAATTGGGTGGTATAAGTGAGACAAACAATTGGCAAGGCGGCGGCGGCTTCAAATTTTACACCCTTGCCCCAAGCTTACTGAACCAGGACAAATATGGCAATTGGGTCATCAGCAAAGACTATGATGCGCAAAAACTTGCAGCGGCTATGGCCAAGCAAGAAGGATTCAGATACAGGCCGCACGAGTCATTATTCTGGAAGCAAGGTGTCAGCAGTGAGCAAGATTTTATTTTCACCACGACGCAGTTTGTGACCGCAGAATCCCTAGACCAGATCCATGATGATATGCAACCCGGCGAAAGCCTTTTGATCTGTTGCAAATCATTTCAAAAAGGATGTAAGGGTAAATATGCAAACATCACTATCAAAAAGATCCCGCAAATGCTTCTGGGCCGGTGTGAATTTGGTCGGGATGATTACAGCCTCAACATCGTCAATATGCCTGTAGAGGAGACTTATGAAAGCGAATCCGACTCCATAGATACCAATCCAATTGCCCCCGTGAAATCAGGAAAGAAAAAAGGCAAACGAAGTGTCCAGGAAATCAATAATGACAATCAGCAACTCTCCCTATTCGACTAAGCCATGGACACCACCGCCGACTATATCAAACAACGATTATCCCTACGAGAGCCACTCCAGGAGTCATTAGACATATTGGCTCAACTGTCCACTACCCTTTCCCTCAAGAAAGATGCACCAATAGATCAGGAACTTGAAAAAGTCAAAGCACTGTTTCCTTCCTGTACAGACTTCGATCGTCTATTTCCATCCATTGCCTATTCGATTGCCACAGGGGTAGGAAAGACCCGATTGATGGGTGCATGCATGGCCTATCTGCATTTGACAAAAGGAGTTCGCAATTTTTTCGTGCTGGCTCCAAATCTGACGATCTACAATAAGCTCATAGAGGACTTTGGTAATCCGGCCTATCACAAATATGTATTTGCAGGGATATCAGCCTTTGTGCACAATCGGCCGATCATCATCACCGGTGATAACTATGCGCAGCAGGGAAGTCTGTTTAGCGACCGAGAGATCCGGATCAATATCTTCAATATCTCCAAATTCAACTCGGAGTCACGTGGCACTACACAGGGTGGTGTCAGCCTGGCTCCACGCATCAAGCGATTGTCAGAATACCTTGGCCAGTCTTATTGGTCTTACCTCTCCGGTCTAGATGATCTGGTGATCCTGATGGATGAAGCACATCGGTATCATTCTGACCGCTCCAAGACCGCCATCAATGAATTGAAGCCAGTGCTGGGTATTGAGTTGACAGCTACGCCTATCGATGATGATGGAAATCCTTTTAGAAATGTGGTCTATGAATACTCCCTCGCTCGCGCCCTTGCTGAAGGAAAGTATGTCAAGAATCCAGCGATAGCCCGCAGAAAGAATTTTCAACGTGGTACAATGAATGACCGGGAAATCGAGATACTCAAACTCGAAGATGCCATCAGCATCCATCAGGATACCAAAAAAGAACTTGAAGTTTATTCTCTCAATGAAGGCGTCAAATTGGTCAAACCATTTATCCTCGTCGTGTGCAGGGATACCACGCATGCTAAGGAAATATTTGACCTGATCAATACTGATTCATTTTATGATGGAGCGTATAAGGATAAGGTCTTACAGATTGATTCCACCACCCGACGGGAAGGTGGTATCGAAGAGCAGTTTCTGAGTCTCGAGAGTGATGATAATCTGATCGAGATCGTCATCCATGTCAATATGCTCAAGGAAGGATGGGATGTGACTAATCTGTACACCATCGTGCCATTGCGTGCCGCCAATGCTGCTATACTGATAGAGCAGACGATTGGGCGGGGATTGAGACTTCCATTTGAAGGAAGGCGGACAGGTATAGAGAAGATTGACAAACTGACCGTTGTCGCACATGAAAATTTTGATCAGGTGATTGCAGCAGCTCAGGATCCAAATTCAATTCTCAATAAACTGACGCATATTGAACTGACGGAGGAAGATCTGAGTACAAAGACTCTGGTCGTTACTTCCCGTCCTGTCATAGAGCAAAAACTAGCAGATGAGCAAAAAATAGTAAATGCCATTGCTGATGCAGGACAGAAGCAGACAGCGCAGAATAGTCTTGATGCTAAAAATGCAATTATCAATGTCTTGCCTGGCTTTAATGCAATGCCTGGGGTTCATAAAGTAGACGATTTGCGCAAAGATCATATCAAACAACAAGTTCTCAAACAAGTATATGAAAATCTGCACAAAGGGCAATCCACGCTCTTAGCACCAGAGATCATGGCGGAAGCTGAGAAAAAGTATGATACCCTCGTCAGTGAATACCAGAATAATATTATAGAAATACCAAGGATATCTATCACTCAGACGGAGACAAAAATTTCCTTTGCGCCTTTTATGCTTGACACATCTGGATTGTCTTATAAGGCATTGGAGCAGGAGATCATTGTGATGGGGCTCAAAGATCACTCAGTAGATACGATCAGGGCCAGGACGAGCGGCTACTATGATGATCCTGTCAAACTGATCATCGCTCAATTGCTTGATTATCCAGAGATAGATTACGATGAAATATCAGACTTGCTATACACACTTGCAACGAGTGCCGTTGATGCCATTAAATCAAATCTAGGCAAACCTGAAGAAATAGATCAGGTTATATTTCAGTTTAAAGCAGCCATCGCCGAAAAAATATATACGCAGATGATGATGCATCACCTGGTGACAGGTGCAGAATATTCAGATCCAATAGTGCTGCCATTTGTGAAAATTGAGCCATGGAACTATTCAGCACTAATGAATTCCGGGATTATAGATTATCGGGAGGTGGTCAATCCAACTGGAATGATACCTAAATATGTATTCCGTGGATTTGAAAAGGCATGTCATTTTGAGTACAAGTTTGATTCTAAAGCAGAACAAGACCTGGCATTTATCCTGGAGCATGATGCGAGCGTCATCAAGTGGTTACGTCCGGCTCCGACGCAGTTTAGGATATACTGGGATAATAACTCTAAGCGATATGAGCCTGATTTTATTGTCGAAACCGCGGATGCCATTGTTATGATCGAAGTAAAAATGAGTTCTCAAATGGAGGCTTTGGATGTACAGGCTAAGAAAGTTGCGGCGGAAAAGTACTGTGATTCTGCGTCCAAGTTTACTGCTGAGAATGGTGGGAAGAAATGGAAATATAAAATGGTGTCTCATCATGTGGTGGATAGGACGAAAAGTTTCAACTATCTTGCAGGACATAACCAAGAGTTCAATTAGTTTTTCATATCAACTTCTAAGCCAATAAGCAAAGGGAAAAATAATTGAAAAAGCGAAGTCAGATTCTTCAAAAATCGCTTGACGAGTAACCTGAAGAGACTAAGACGTTTGTTGATCAGTATGCTGACCAAGTTGTGAAGTTAAACACCTCGATTCGGGAGATTGGGGAAGAACAGAATTTACATTCTGAAGAGCTATTAAGGGAGCTTTCTGAACTAAAAAAGATAAGACCCAATTTCATCAAAATCCATTGAAGACTATTCAGGCTTAATGGGGATTTGAACCAATTTATCTTTATCAGGTAAAACACAGTCTTTATAAATTTGATCCATATCTAATTCCATTACTTCCGTTTTGAATTTGGGCTGCACTTCAACTAATCTTTCCTCAGTATATTTTAGGGCTGTCTCAATAAGAGCAATATACTTGTCAATACTGCCGTGCAATGATCCTTGAGATCTGGGAGATATGTGTCATATCATGCGCCATCCAGGTAGCAAGTAGTTGCCCGAGCGTCACTATGCCTAAGGCGGGGTGAATTCCTTCCTTGCGGAGATCCTCTTCTGTCAGGTCAGCAGCTAAGAGGATTAGAATATTCTCAAGGCGGAGTTGTTCAAATTGATGAAGTAACGAATCAATAGATCGGCCTGCGGCAATTGTAAAATGGCCAGCACGATCAAAAGAAGTAAATTTTTTATCCGAAGTTTCATCCAGGATAATCCGCATCCTTGGTATCCAGTCTGTCTGTTCGCCATAAATGAGATGTGCGACTACTTCATGAGGTGACCATGTATCTGGTCCCTCCTTCGCATGTAGCCAATTATCTTCTAAACTTGCAACAAGTTCGCGGATGGTTGCCAGTGTGCGGCTGATGATGTTGATGACGGAGGTAACGTCTATGGGGATCATGGAGTGAATTTATCAAAAGATTGTGATTTTACCTGCTGTCAAAGACAGCCTACATGATGTTTGCCTTGACAATGCTTCTTTTGATCCAACATACGCGGACGCAGGTATAACCTGTGCCCAACTTTGTTTTTTTAGTTCTTTTGATCTGTCGTACGCGAACGTCCGTCCGTACGCCCAACTTTGCTTTTCTACAGAGGCCTGCGGCCTCTACTCACAACTCACAACTCAATACCCATTATTCTGCACCAGCGCTCCACCTGTGAGATCAATTTCAGATTGTGGTATCGGAAGCAGGATATGTTTGGAAGCTACAAAATTAGGCTGCACTAGTGGCATCACATCAGCTAGTCGTCCCCATCGGGCGAGGTCAAACCAACGATGTTGTTCCATCGCCAATTCAACTCTGCGCTCATGATAGAGGATCTCTCTTAGTTCGGTTTTGTCCATGGTGGTAATATCAGGAAGTATAAAATTGTTATTACCCCGTGCACGTGCTCTTACCA
>JAWXAW010000214.1:0-10463 GCA_034439675.1 Saprospiraceae bacterium
AATCAAGTAATCAGCAAATCCACAAAATCCAATGGTGAGATTGGTCACTCCATCAGGCATCTCGCCAATAATTGACAGCGTAGTCAACTTAGATGATAAGACATTGAAGTCAGCCAATCCTGTTGAAATATATCTAAGTCTGGATGTCATCTGACCTTGCAAAGTAGCATATGAAGCAGCTGTGCCATCTAGTGTTAAATCAGCTGGACCTGATTCTATCCATATAATCAGACTATCCCACGACTTATCACTGAAGAGGTCTGGAACAGACAGGAGAAATGGATCAGGTACCAGACAATAAAATGTATCGATATAATCAATACCCTCTATGGTCATATCCAGAATATCCAGATCAAGGCCCATCTGACATGGCTCAGGGGGCATGAACATAAAATTTGGTGTAATACCTTGAAAGCTCTCACTTATATTCTGAGGTATAGTACAATAATGAGTTCGAGAACAATCTAACGGATTCAATAAATAAACTTCACCCCCGGTATCAAAGGCAAACACAGCTATACTGTCACAACATATAGCCACCTCGACTAAGGACAAATAACCTGAGCCCTGTAAAGCACAATGCACAGTGCTATTTGGAATATCTGTCAAATCGACTTCCACAATCTTATTACCGCCGCTACCCATTAATCTGCCACCATACCAAAATAAATTGCTAAATAGAGAAGTGCTACTTGGCAGTCGACCATAATAAGATACAAGGTCTGAATTTAAATCATAGGATCCTATGTCACGTTGACCAAAATAGAGAACAGAATCCTTGGAGCAATACAGTCCTGAGAACCAAAATCGAAAAGGAGGATTATCAGGTTCAAATAATTTCAATTCGGATTGATTCATAATATCAATTTCGTAAATACCATCATGTCCCAGCCCAAACAATCGACCATCAGGGCATAGCGATATATCTGTCCACTCATAATAACCGATAACCCCAATTCCAGGTATTCGCCTCGTAGTATCTATATATAACTGAGTTATCTGACATGTCAGTAAATCGAGAAGTCCAATCTCCGTTTTTAAAAGTGTATCTTCATCCAAATCCTCAATTGAAGAATAATAAATGCTTTGTGCATTAGCAAAACTTAATATATAGGAAAAAATAATTACACCAATTAATCTCATCTCAGCATACGCATAAATAACAATGGTGGGAACTTTATCAATTCCCACCATTGCAAATGATTTAATGAATTATCAATTTAGCACTTCTGGCCTGACGTTTTGATTTTATCAAATAATAATATACACCTGGCTGAAGTCGAAGATCCATCGCACTCACTTTTTCAAGGATGGTTTTTTCAATTAGTTTAGTCCCCTGAAGACTGTGGATGGAAATAGTCGCAATTTCACCCGAGGCCAAATCATCAAGTACAATACTAATTTCTCCCTTTGTGGGGTTTGGATACACTTCTGTCAAAGGCCTAATCCTGCTTCGCAAATCAACAGAAGAAAGTTTGTTATCCACAATAATTTCATTCTGAATTCTTGATCCAGCTTCTTTTGAATCAGCCAGATTGCCTTCCAGGACCAAAAAGGGTTGATCTTTCAAAATATGTTCGCCCTTGTCAATTGAACTCGCGTAGGATATATAAAAAATACCGATCCGAAACAATGTGACAAAATTATTCCGATTTTGTAGCGCACTCCATTTTATCTGCGGCTCAACACTACACGTAAAAGCCAGCATCAAAACTTCAAGACCTTTGATATCTGCTGGAAAAGACAATGTGTATTCCTCCTTACCCACGTTGGTAAGATCTAACAATTGCGATGTACTCCTTACGGCTATTTCTTCTCCGGTAAATAATTGGGAACAAACCGTACAGGTGCCATTGGCATCCCCCATCTTGATACCCACGAAATCCAGATTAGTATATTCATCATCTAGATCTACAATATCAATATATGGATCATAAGCAGGGATGACATTATAATTCATACTCAGACAGCTTGGCACAGACATGCCATTGTATGCAGAAGAAGGTACAAATGTCCACGAAGCCCAATCCACGCCATCAATCTCAAGTATTGCCTCCTGGATATCCCCTAAATCATCAACATTGAGAATCCCGTTCTGGTCTACGTCACCCGACAGAAAGGTCCACACATCATCAATACAATCCGTACCGAGCAAATGGTCAAAGTAGATATCGATATCAAGAGAACTCAGTCCACAGGTTCTGTTAAAATCATGAACCGGTGTGATCCGGTAATCCAATCCTTCTGCAAGAAAGCATTCATAGTCACCGTACGTATCCGTTTCTGTCGAACAATTAAACAATGGAATATTATTGGACTCTTCGATTTCCACTGCGATTCCGATGATGCCTCCATCTTCACTGTCATCGCAATCTAATATCGGGCTTTCAATGGTGCCTCCAAGCATAAATCCGGGAATACATTAATTATCGATTTCACAACCTGACCCTACATCTCCAGTACAAGCTATCCAATCATTAAGCAGTGGAAATGATACGACCAGTTCAGTATCCTCAAACATAAAATCTGAACACTGCCCTGCGGCAGATGAAAAATAAACCACAAAAATGACTTTGCTATCATCATTTGTTAAAATGGGTCCTTCATCCAGTGGTGGTTGAATTCCTCCCAGTGTAAGTGTACCAGTGCCAAAAGTAAAACTTCCATTACACCCCTCTTTAATTTCACTCAAAAGGCTTTCTTCCGTTCTGGTTTGATCAATTTCAATGTCATTATTTGTGTAATCAATTCTAAGGTTTATACCAGCTGCATTTAATCCTCCAAAATCTATCAACAAGACATCTATCGGCCAAAGTCCATAGAACTCTTCATAATATGGTTCTTCCAAAAAGAATCCAAAGGTAGGACAGGTTTGTGCACGTAACGTAGTGATCATCATTTGGCTAAGAATGAACATAAATAGCCATTTACGGTAAAATTTGCGATTGAAGAATTGAGCTTCTAATCGAAATTGGGGGGGTAATAAATAAAGTTTTCATAAAAATTAAAAATTTAGTTACAAGGGCTAGGGGTATTCGCCTTTACTAAATTAGAGGAGCTGGGGCAAAATAATTTTAACAAGGTGCTATAACAATGATACTAATATAGGAACGTTTTGTGAAAAAAACAAGGGGATTGGAAATTATTTTTTAGTCCTCGATCTATTCTGATTATAAACTTGATTTCAATTTCTTAAACTTTTAAAACAAAATTAATCTGGACAAGCCCACTGCCACTCATCCAAAGGATACGAACCTTTGGTATAGGAATAATGCCACCACTCGGTACGGATTGATTGAAATCCGTGTGCTTCCATTGCATTTCTCAAAAGTTGACGGTGATCGAGAATCTCTTTCGACAAGTTCTGGTAATCACGATGCCCCTCTGGACCGAAAAAATCATACGGAGTTCCCATATCAATTTCTTTCCCTTGCAGATCTGCCAGGGTGAGATCAAGTGCGACGCCTCTGTTGTGCATAGACCCTTCCGATGGTGGAGCTACATAATTCCTGTCAGGTACTTTGTCCCATAGTTTTTGCTGAGCCGGTTTTGGGCGATAGCCATCAAAGAGTTTGAGTTTGTATCCCTTCGAAAGAAGCTCTGCGTTTACTTTAGCCAGTGCGATGGCCGCTTTCGGACGCAAAAACATACGGCCGCAGGGATAGATGATCTCTTTGACAAAATTGTCTTTAGTAGCGTACTTGATATCGATGACATATCCATCCTCAGCCTTCAGCTCTGTCCACTGCATAGTATCATAATCAACGATGGCTTTCTGTACCACAGGGGTGACAAGAGGTTCCGGGGGTGGCTCCATCTTTTGTTCTTTTTTACATGAAGCAGCGATTCCTGTTCCTAACAGGGTCACCAAGAAGATCCAAAACCAACCGAAAATACGCATCATGGCAATGAAGGTAATACAAGTATTTAGAGTCCATGTCCGTCAAAATCATGACATCGTCTAAATACATCTCTACAGCGTAAGGCAAGAACTACTTTAGTATCCGAACTGAAAAATGGAATAAAATGGTATCTAAACGCATCCTGATGCTGACCTCAGCGCTGATAGCAATGGTCATCCCCTTTGTTCATAATCAATCCACCTCCAATCATGGAAACAAATTTGAACAGTTAGGCACCTTACTACCTACACCTAACACGTACCGAAATATGGATGGCAGTCCTGGTCCGGACTATTGGCAGCAAAGGGTCGATTAAGATATCGAGTGTATCCTGAATGAAAAGCTACAACAGCTACGCGGGAAGGAAAAGATCACTTACTACAATCAGTCTCCTTCGACCCTGACCTATCTGTGGATGCAGTTGGATGAGAACGAACATAGTCCACAATCCGACAAACACAAAATGGATCCTAAGCATATCTCCGATGTCATGAGCGAAAATGAATTTTGTATGCTGGAGCCCTGGAAGGAACTCGAAAAGTACGGCGATAAGATCATCTCCATCACCGATCAAAACGGAGATTCCCTTATCTATACCATCCATCAAACGATGATGCGTGTTGAGTTGCCTCAAGCCCTCAAACAGGGTGAACAATTTACTTTTCAAGTGACTGGTACTACAATCTGATCAACCGGACGACTGGTAGGCGCGGACAGTGTGCTTTCTTCAAAAACGTGGCTTTATGATGAGACTTTCACCGACGAAGAAAAGAAAGAAAAATTTGGAGACCAAAATTATTACGAACTCTTCTTCAGCAACAAAGGTGGTCTTGTGATGCCAGTGATCATTGAGTGGACTTTTGCGGATGGTACAAAGGAAGTAGAAAAAGTCCCGGTCGAAATCTGGCGAAAGAATGAAACTAAATTCAGAAAGGTCTTTGTGAAAAACAAGGAAGTGACCGGCATTGTCATCAATCCTTACAAAGAAACCGCGGATATCGATGTTGAAAATAACAATTGGCCTGTAAAGGAAATGCCTTCAAGATTCCAGGTGTACAAGCAGCACAAGAATGAAAAAGTGTCGAATGCAATGCAGCGGAATGGAGCCGTGCCGGGAAGGAGTTGACAATTGATAATTGAGAAGTGTATGAATTCGAAGCTGTGTAAGAAAGTAGAGACGCGATGAAGTTTGCGTTAGTTGTTGGTGAGGACACCAACAACAGCGGAACGAAAATGAAAAATGAGAAGTGTGTGAATTCGAAGCTGTGTAAGAAAGTAGAGACGCGATGAATCACGTCTCTACTTTTTTTTGGCTTGTGCGTCAGGAAGCTTTCATACTGGTTGTTGGTGAGGGACGGCGGAACGCCTGGGGCTATATTCACTGAACTCGTGCCGCCAATTTGTTTATCCATTCACTTTTCATTTTTCATTTTTCATTTAAGCATGCAGGATCAGCAAAGGTGTTTCGGCATGGAGGGCCAGGTTTTTACTGACGCTTCTGTGAAACAGGTCTACGACAAAACTGCGGCTTCGTTCGACAACAACCAATAAATCACAAGGGTTGTCATGCACGTATTGGGCAATGCCATGCTCTATGCTATGATCATGTACATGCCTGAAGACAATTTGATTTTCTGTAAATTCCTTTTCTAAGGCTTCACTTTCCTGGCTTTCATCCACCCGCTCAACAGAATCATCCTTGATCACATTGACTACGGTTAGTCTGCTGCCGAACATATCTGCCAGTTCGGACAAAGGCTCGAGGTGTTCTGGCTTACCCAGTGTTTTCAGATCTGCGGCCAGGACGATCTCCTTGAGCCCTTTAAAGGTGGCGTTTTCAGGGACGATGAGCAACGGTATGTTGGTCGCCTTGATGAGCGATGAGGCGTGGCTTCCGAGGAGAATAGCTGGAAGACCTGTCTCTCCTTTAGTACCCATCACTACAAGGTCAGGATGTTTTTCTTTAGCGACATAATTGACGGCTTCGTTGAGAAATCCGAGATAAGCCATCTTTTCAAAATGGATCGAAAGTCCCGTATGGTTTCGGATGACGGTGGCTTCTGCTTCCAGTGATGCATAGGTTTCCTGCCGCATTCTTTCACTCAGGGATATGGTCACATCGGACGTGGTCATAATGCGGGGATAGCAATGGAGTAGAATATATTGGTACTCATCCGGATGAAATGCGCTCAATGCATAATAGATGGCATTGCGTGCATGTTGTGAAAAATCCGTCAGTAAAAGGATTGTATTTTTCATGAATTCTTTTTATTAATTGCGAATAATATACACCAAATCATGGTCGGTGACAACAGCGATCTTTTATAAACCTAAGGTGCATTTAGCTTAACGACTGTTGCGATCCATCATTTCATTCACCTCCTCTTCCTGAGGTTCAGGTGTGAGATGTGTTTCAGGGTGGTTGTGCGGTGTATCAAACCATCTGTAACCGATAACATAGATGAGGATCGAAGTGACGACAGCAGTCATAAACCCTGTCAGCGGAACCATCAGCGCTGTGTAAAGCATCAGGAAAATATGAAACTTATTCATGCCCCATACCTCCTTCACTTCACCACGTTTGACCATACCGCTAGCTACATAGAGCAGGATACCACCGATACAGGCCATAGGTACTTGTTCAAGTTGAGTGGCCAGATAGAAGGCGAGCAAGAGTTTGAATGTAAACTTAGCGATACCGGCGAGTGGTGAAACGGCTCCGAGCTTGATGTTCACTGCCGTACGTGCCAGTGCACCCGTATGTGGAAATCCATTCAACAAGGGCGTCACGATATTGACTATACCCTGGCCCCACAATTCCTTGTTCGGATTGTAAGGAAGGCCCTTATTGCCTGCCAGTCGATCAGCCATCCGTGAGCACAGCAGACTCTCTATGGATGCTACAATAAAAATAGCTCCCGCAAAATAGACAATATCAAAGAGCACCTTGGCCGTTAAAACACCCGGTAACGCTGGCAATGTGATCACTGAAAAATCTGTAGGAATGGCTCCATATCTATCCATGATCAGTACAAGGCCTTTACCTGCCCAGAAGGTTTTAGCGGCTATCAAACCAAATGCAAGTGCAATCAGTGGACCGGGAATAAACGGAGAAACTTTGATGAAAAACTTACAGAAAACAAAGGTGATGAGGGCCAATGCAATTGCATACAGATTTGCCTGCCCTATATAATTGACGAGGACTGTCAACTGATCGACAATTCCATATCCTACTTTCACTTTAAGTCCAAAAACTTCACCGACCTGAGAAAAGGCAATCACAATGGCAATCCCTATCGTAAAGCCTACCACAATCGAATGGGGTACCCGCTCAACAATTTTTCCCATCCTCAATACTCCGGACAACATCAGCATCACTCCGGCCACTAGAGAGACCAATACCAGAAATGTATGATTGTATGTGGCCATCAAACCTGCTATGACTGGTATAAAGGCAGCAGTAGGTCCATAGACCTGGTATTTTGATCCTCCAAATAGAGCCCCCATCAAACCTGCGACGGCGCCACCAACAATACCTTGCTCTGGTCTCAATCCGGAAGCCATCGCAAATCCCATAGCCAAAGGAATAGCGACCATGGCAACGATTAAACCTGCTGTAAGGTCTTTAAAAACATTCCTTGCGACATTACCTTTCTTCATATCTTCATACCGGCCATCAATGGGTGTGAGGAAAAAGAGAATTCGCTTTAAGGTTGTATCCTGATTCATTTTTTTTTCGTCTAAAGATTTAGAAATAAACATCACTCAAACCACTGCACCTTCGTCAAACACATAGATGTCTGCCATCTCCCTATTGTCACGCACAGTGCAATTGAGATCAACCAGCAGTCCATTGTTGAGATCATATACGACACCATGCACATATGGACGTTTGTTTTTGGTCCACGCATTCTGGATGATAGAGGTCTTACAGAGATCATAGACCTGCTCGACTACATTGAGCTCTACCAATCGTCTGCCACGGGCAATCTCATCAGGTATGGCATCAAGTTCAGCCTGGTGTATGCGGTATACATCCTTGATATGCCTCAGCCAATTGTCGATGAGGCCCACTTGGGTATTGCCCATTGCAGCTAATACACCACCGCAACCATAATGGCCGCAGACAATGACATGCTTTACTTCAAGTATATTGACAGCATAGTCAAGTACACTCAGCATACTCATGTCGGTATGCACGACCATATTGGCGATATTGCGATGTACGAAAACTTCACCGGGTGGCATACCTGTGATTTCATTGGCAGGTACACGGCTATCAGAGCAACCGATCCACAACAAAGGTGGCTTTTGCCCTTTTGCCAGTTTGGCGAAAAAAGCCGGGTCTTGATCATTCATATTCTCAACCCATTTGCGGTTGCCCTCAAATATTTTAATATAGGATTCTTCCATTCTTCTGTACATTAAATTATGCGATGAAAAAATTATAATGTGTGAATAGTAAGCGGATACCCTGATGATAGCAGCCTTAAAGCATGCATCATACAGAGATCAACATTCAGGATTGAATGTTACTATTTACGCTTTGAAGATTAGGCCTGGTTGGGCGGAGGATAAAGGATCTTGAAAGGTAACGAGGTATGTTTCAGGCCGTCTCTGATAGGAATGGACGGGGAATACACAAGCATATCTAAGGGCGAGCTAAGAAAAAATGGGATCTTGGATTCATCCATTTCATTCTTTCCTTCTTTTTCACTCTTTCCGGAGCACTCTGTATCCTCAAGCATCTCAGCAAAAATAAAATAGTCGGGGATGTAGTTGAGGCATGCTACGACATCCCTCACCAGCAGGCAAGCAACAATTGCTAAGATCGGTATGAAAAGATGTCTACAGGCCATACTAGAATAGGCAAATATAGATTTTTTGAGCAAACCTCTGTTTTCAAAACATGGCTCCTGAGACATCATTAGCTCATATTAGGCTGCTAATGAGCTATTTAAATACTCAAATGACGATTGCAATGCTGTAGAAAACATGGGCTGGAATGAAAATAAACGTATGGTCCACGAATATGTTTTTCTTCTGACTGTCTTTGGGTAAAAAACATCTACAGGCAGCCAGCGCACTTAGCCTCGCGTCATTATTTTCGTTTGGCGATGCACCCCTGCTTTGTTTTCAACCCTCAGCTGGTAGGCGTAGTTTGCCGCCGGTATGTTTAATGCTGCGATGTCGATATCAAATGAATGTCGTCCCGGATTGAGCCCACGTTTGCTCAACTCAGTGATTTTCATTCCTGACAAGCTCCAGATCTCCAGGAAAGCATCGCCTGTATGGAGCATTTCGAAAGGAACTGAAGTCTTATCTGTATACGGATTGGGCTGATTCTGGTATAGCTTAAATTGTCCACCTGTCTCTGGTTCTGCTTCCGCAAGTGCGGTCAACCCGGAGCCCTGAATAGTGACTTCCAGATACGAGTCATAGTCTCCTGTATCCGGGTTTGCTGTCAGCGTGGCCAACTGATAGGCATACCCATCCGCGAAAACGCCATCATTATTGAATGACAATGGATCTAACCCCTTGGTATACTGATCTGGATGAGCTGCATAGATCGCATTCTTCTCTGCAATAGGATACGTCAACTGGGAGATAGCGGCATAAATAGAACTGACATATGCCTGAAAGTGGATATGACATATACGACCGTTGTACCAGCCCGGGAGAATCGTAATGAAATCTACTTCCCCATTGGCATCAGTGATCTGGTAACCACGCATATACGTTTTACCTGTTTCAGCTCCATATCCAGAATACAACCCATCCTTGTCGCATGCCCAGATATTAACCCTGACATTAGACATTGGCAGACAGTTTTCGAGACCGATAATTTTTATTTTTTGATGGAGCAATACCCCTGTTCTGTCTTCGCGTACATCCTGCCTGAAGAAGACCTGGTTTTCTGTAAGGTCAAGTGGAAATGGCCCTGCTGTTTCGGCAGGTATAAGTGCACAATTGGGAGGCAACGGACCTGAACCCATTGAGCGGGATGATGAGCTTACTTTACCTGATATCATGGAGGCGGCACCTGCCAATCCTATTCCTTTTAGAAAATCTTTACGTTTCATGTTGTGTAGTATTTAGTATTCAATGGAGTTAAAGATAGGGAGCAGGGTGGTACTTCGGTGATTTTTTGCCCTCGCTTAATACGGCTGCGTCTATAAGCGATCCCTGTGTTCTCCAGTCACTTTTTTCTGTGGAACTTGGCTCTTCTGAAACCCCGGGTTACCACCGGGTCCCTGAGCTTGCCGAAGGGAAGGGTGAAAAGCTGACCTTGACTGAAATATTATTTCATACTTTGATATTCCATGTTCCTTGCTCCATGTTCCTTATTCCTTGTTCCTTGCTCCATGTTCCTTATTCCCTGCTCCCTGCCCCGTCCAGATTTTTTTACAAAATCTGTCTCCCCTGTGTTTCTCCACTTCGTTGCTTTCAGCAACATGGCTCCGAAAACCCCGGGGTTAATAGTTCACGCTGCTAGTTGAAAATTTCCACTGTTCCTTATTCCATGTTCCTTGCTCCATGTTCCATATTCCTTGTTCCTTG
>JAWXAW010000215.1:0-4365 GCA_034439675.1 Saprospiraceae bacterium
ATCCCGCTGGGTGGAAATCGCAAAGGCGAATTGAAGACCTACATCAACCTTATGATCACAATGTTATTAGGTGGATTGTGGCATGGTGCCAACTGGACCTTTGTTGTATGGGGCGGATTGCATGGTTTTTATCTGTGGGTTGAAAAATTTATTCGTGATAAGTTTTTAAAGAAAGCCATACCGGCTGATCAGGAAGTTGCAGTGGCCGGCATCAGTGCGGGCCATACATCACTTGCCTTTCTGTATGCACTCTTTACATTCTTTCTGATCAATGTGACCTGGGTGTTTTTCAGGGCAGGGACCTTTACACAGGCATGGACGATGCTGGGCTCTATGTTTGGAATGTCTCATGATGCAGAACCGTTATTGACTACACTTGCGATCATTAAGGTCAGTGTGATCATAACGCTAATGGTGATAGCCCATTGGCTGATGCGGAAATCTTCCGTGTTGCAACTGGCACAAAAGATCCCATGGTGGTTTCTGGCCATCGTTTGGGCACTGATGTTGTTTGCACTGGCCCTGAGCCAGGAGAGTAGCAGCGCCTTCATTTACTTCCAGTTTTAGGGTATAGGCGAGTACTGAAATTTTACATATTAAAATTATTTAATATTTGTTATCTTGTGGCCGCTAATGAGGTACCTTAAGATATCAACTATATTCTGCTTATTATTTGTTGTGGCACAACTACAAGGCCAGTGCATTTTTGCACCCGGTGAGGTTTGTCTTAATCAATGCGGTCCGGTCTTCTACCTTGTAGCAGATCCCCCAGGCACCACCTATGCATGGTCTAATACCGGAGGTACAATCACTAATGAGAACGAGGCAAATCCGCACATTGCGTGTTTTACCACGCCTGGTATTTGCACGCTCCAAGTCATCGTTCAAGTGCCGCTCGAAGATCCTGATACCTGCTTTGTGCTCGTAAATGTTAAGCCAACTTCTACCGCATCAGTCACCGAAACAATTTGTGAAGGCGATTCCATTGAAATCAATGGTACATATTACAGGGAAGGCAACTGGATTGATACGCTGTACGGTGATTCTCAAAATGGCTGTGACTCGATCCTATATATCGCTGTCCTTACTTATGAACCTGTCATACAGTACCAACAGTATTCTGGATGCGAGGGAGATGGATATTCAGTTATCGTCAATGGAACCCAGTATGATGAGTCCAACCCTTCAGGTATCGAAATCCTGGCGACAATACACGGATGTGATTCCATGATCATTGTTCAGCTCGAATACCATCCAACAACATTTGGCTCCATAACGTATGAGGGTTGTGTAGGAGATGGCTTCGAAGTAGATCTGAATGGCGTGCTGTATAATGAGTCTAATCCCACCGGTATTGAAGTGATCACCGGCAGCAATGGTTGTGATTCGATTGTCACAATAACATGTGTTTTTTACCCGACCACCTTCTCGTACGAGTTATATAATGGTTGTAAAGGGGATGGTTACTTCGTCATAGTCGATTCCGTACGTTATGATGAGTCCAATCCAATTGGTACAGACACTATGATCAATAGCCATGAGTGTGATTCGATCATTATCATTGATTTGGTCTTTAATCCTCCGGCACGGGATACTATTTCGTATAGCGGATGCATGGGAGATGGATATAGTGTCGAAGTGCTCGGACATACGTTCAATGAATTCAACCCTACCGGTACATTTATCATCATTCCTCCGGAAGGATGTGATTCCATCATCACTATAGATCTTCATTTTCTGGACTGCATTGGCACGTTAGAGCTCACAGGGGATCAGTTGTGCGTATCAGATACTGCGGATCAGTATCAATGGTATACTTGTGACGGTACTTTATTGCCGGGCTCTACACAGTGCATTACGGTTGTTGACTCAGGATGTGTTTGTGTCATCCTCACGCAAGGCACAGATATCGACACCGTTTGCAGTGATTTCAAGGTCTGTCTCCTAGCATGTGAGATACATGCACCGGATACGCTCTGCGTTGGAGATTCAATCCTGATATATTACACGTCTACCGATACACTTCTTGCCGGTTCCACATGGAATGTCATGACAGATTCAAGTACGGTATTGACTGTTACATCTGCAGATTCGATATGGGTTCAGTTTGATACACCCGGCTGTTTTGAGGTGGAGTTGGAAATTGAACTCAATGGTTGTCTCACTACCTGCAGGGACACTATTTGCGTTCATCCAGTGCCGGAAGCTTATATCTGCTGCACACAGCGACTCTGTGATCTATGCGTCACGCTTGACGTCCTGATGACAGGGACACCACCGTGGACCATTGCCATTTCCAATGGTATCTCTATAGATACCATTTCAGGTATTGAAAGTCCGGAGTATGCGTATGTGGATTGTCCAGCGACTTTGCCGGTAGATTATAAACTGGTTTTTATGAAGGATAAGACTTGTGAGGGAACCATCTATGATTCAATAGCATCCGTCTTAGTGCCTTTCCCAATTGAGCCTACTGTTTCTTTTCATGAAGACACCTTATGTACAGACTTCTTGCCGGGATTCAGTTATGTATGGAGAGCGTGTGAAAACCAGATATTCTTGAGTACTGACCTTTGTTATGTGCCTGAGCAATCAGGTTGTTATTGTGTTGAAATGAAGGATATGTTTAGCGCATGTACCTATACGGCCTGTGATGTATTTATGTTGAGTGCGACAAACGATCCTGGTTCGGAAAACAAATTAAGCTTGTGGTATGACGGGGATGAACATAGCATTAATATCGTCTGTGATGTAGCGGACACCAGGAATCTTCAGGTACAACTCACAGACATACAAGGGAGAGTAATTCCTTATTCAGGGATTGAATCAATGGGTGATTCGTTGAGACGAATCTGGTTAGACGGGCAGATGCCTTCAATGTTGTTTGTGACAATTTACACCGATCATTTCAGAGCTACCCGGGGAATTTTTATTCCAATGGATTAATGCGGTTTGTTTAAACATCAAAGGCATTGCTTAGGAAAGAAAATAGTAAAGAAGTGTTATAAGGCTGCTCCCAAAAATGACCTGGCTCAAGATTCGAAATGCCATAGCCCGGTCTTTGGTCAACTGATCTGCATCTTTGACCCGCGATCTTTTACCAGCCATACTCAATAGACCAAAAAAGCCAAATACAAAACAAAACTTATATCTGGCTTGTATAAATCCTGATAATGCATACACCGTAGGAGCAAACAAGGCAAGTTTCCAAATTTGTTGGACATGATACGTTTCAGCAAGTATGATAAATACAATCATTATAGCAAGTCCAATATAGCCTAAGCGTTTGCGCCTTCTTATCTCCTCCGGGCCAATGTTACATTGTCCCGGTATATATGTTTCTGTGTGCAGGCTTTGTTCCAATGAATAGCTTTATAATGCGTTATAGAATCAGTAGTATCAATTTAACCGTTCGTTCAAGTCTTTTGACTTGAATGCAATATTTTTCGCGTCTCCTGACGCGACCACATCAAAATCATAACTCACAATTCACAATCAGGCCTCTGCAAGACGCCGCTACAAATTTTTGATTCTTTATTTTCAATCTTAACTTCTTTTTGCCCCCGCCCCCTGTTTTGCCCTTACGCGCACCCTTTTGCATGCAAATCCCAAGGAGGCAAGTTTTCAATGCCAACATAAGTTTTTGCAGGGCGAAATGATAAGCTTTTCATTCTTGGTACTTCGTTTATTTTCTTGGTTGCTGAGTGTAGCGCCGCACTGAGCTTGTCGAATGTATCGAAGCATCATTTTTCACTTACACAAGGCTCGCTTCGAGTGTAATATTGGTATTCAATGATTTGCTAATTGGGCAGGTTTCTTTGGCTTCAGCAGCGCATTTCTGAAAGGTAGCATCATCAATGCCTGGGACTGTCGCTGCTGTAGCTAGATGGCTTTCAGTGATAGCACCTCCTTCAAGTGTGATGAAACATTTGGTATCTATTGATAAAGGGGTAAAACCAGCTGCCCCAAGGACAAAACTGAGTTTCATAGAGTAGCAACCTGCATGCGCTGCAGCGACAAGTTCTTCAGGGTTGGTCCCGATGCCGTCTTCAAAACGGGTACGATAGCTATATTGATCGGTATTGAGGAGACCGGATTGTGTTGTCATGGTTCCGCTTCCTTCTTTACCTGAACCTTTCCAATTGGCTGTTGCTGATCTTTTCATGTTTTGAGTTTAATTTTTTAAATATGGTTTCAACTAAATATAACTTGATAAAGCCTTGATTGTTTTGATTTTTTATGAGTTGACTGACTTTATAGTCCTTTCTGCCGTTCTGCCCTTGAGGCCGTTCTGCCCCTAAATCCCCTAAAAGGGGACTTGAAGTTGATCTATCCTAATTTATCTATATAGCGTCCCTTCTGCCC
>JAWXAW010000216.1:0-54606 GCA_034439675.1 Saprospiraceae bacterium
AAAGATTGCTGACGATTTCCTTGGATACGTTCATACCATGGAGAATCTCAACATCGATATGGCTTCCGAATTTATCCTGGTAGCCGCCACCCTCATGCGAATCAAAGCCAAGATGCTGATCCCCCGTAAGGAAGTGGATGAGCAAGGCAATGAAATCGATCCGCGCGAAGAACTGATCCAGCGTCTTCTGGAATACAAATCCTACAAGGAAGTCACGGAAGAACTGCGCCGCAAGGAAGAATCCCGCTCGATGTCTTTCCCCAGAGGAAATGTGCAAGTCGAACTGGCCTCCCTTGCAGAAGAAGCCCTCGCTGATGCAGAACTTGAAAGCTTAACCTTGTATAAATTATTGCAGGCTTTTAAACGTGTGATGGAACGTTTTGAAGATGCGAAGCGGAATCCTGTTCATATCATCGTTCAATACACACACACCATCCAGGAAGAGCAGGAACTGATCATCAGTAAACTGGTGTTCAAACCAAGGATTGATTTTATCGATGTGTTTTCTGCCTGTCAAAGCCGTATCCATGCAATTGTCACCTTCCTGGCCCTCCTTGAAATGATCAACAATCAGGTGGTACGTATATTATCAGGAGAAGGGGTTAATAACTTTTGGATTGAGCCTCATCTCATTGAGAAGACAGCTCCATCGGAGGAGGAAGAATAGGTGATTCCTTCTCTCACTGGAGCTTCTTGTCAATAGTTTGCTATTTGTAATGGTTTAATGCAGGTGAATACTATGCATTGAGGTTAGAAAAATGAATGTCCATCCAGAATCAATGTCAAGTTTCTATCAAATTTCGAATAGCTAAATAAAAGATTTAACTTTTTCGATATTTATCCCTATTATTGTTTTCTATTCGACCCAAATAAGAACTTAAAAGGTGTAATTTTTTAATCCACTTATAAAACTTTTTAAGTCATGAAACCAAGTACCCCGGGACCTAAACCCCATACCAAACCGACTCACCGACTCACCGACTTTTTAAAAGACAAAAAGTATTTTTTAATCTTCAGTTCCAGAATTCGCACTTCATTCTAACTCTGGCAGTTTGGTTGATGAGTTATTTTCTGCCCTACAACCTTCTTGAAGGCCAACAATCAAATTGTGCCGCCGAACCAATTCCTCCTGAATTGGAGGCTGAAATCTCATCTCCAGATTGCTCTCTAGTTTCCTATGATCTTAAGTGTATTCGGGTTAAATTCCATTATTTGGACAATGACCCACTGAGACCTTCTATTGCTCCGGGAGATGCGTACTTTTTTGACCTATTGCAAAGAATGAATAATGAATTGGAAGAAGGTAAGATAAGACTTACATTTGATTACAATTGTATTCACAGAGGGGAAATTGAAGATATTGAATCAAGTACTGACATTTCCAATCTGATAGCTCTTAATGAAGCTTCCGTAGACTTTGACCCAAATGCGATTAATGTTTATTTCATGCAAGATTACAATAATTTAATACCAATAGGTTCAAATCCTAATAAACATGTTGTTGTAGGTATTAACAGTTTTCCTTTAATTATGCATGAAGTTGGTCATGCTTTGGGAGTACGTCATTCATTCCCCGGTTTCGATGGTGATAATTCCTCCTTACCACCATCTTCTTTAAGTCTTTCATGCAAGGATATCACAGTTTCTTCAGGATCAAATATTTATTGTGAGCTTGCAGGCGGTAATCTCTGCGATACAGGAATTGATCCTTTAACTCATGATCTTGATGGAAACAGCATACGTGATGGCTATCAATGGGTAGACCTAAATACTTGCACTCAAAGCGAAGCTCTACTACCTTCTATACCTGATGGTTGTAATGACACAACGACGCTGTGGAATATACCTTTACGAAATTATATGTCTTATTATGGAGATTGTAGATCAGAATTCTCACCTTGCCAATATGGAAGAATGCATGAAGCAATGTCTGTTACTGAATTAGCAAGCCTCATTCTTGATTGCGAGGAAGACCCTTTTGCACTTGAATTAGAAGAGTGCTCGACAGCCGATATTACAATCAGCACAATCGTAACATGGACAAATGAGACCAAATATCTTTGCCTAGGGCAAAAAATTATTATAACACCAACCGGACATTTAGTATTAGATAACACAATTCTTACACGTGCCATACAAGATGTTCCAATAGAAACCTGTCCAAGTTTGTTTTATGAGCTTCTTTGGGATGGGATTTATATTGAAGGTCGTGGTACCAATATTTTACACAATGGCACCTATTATCACTTAGGTGGTTTGACTGTAAAAAACGAATCCGTAATCGAATATTCAAAATCCGGCATCCAAGGGCTTAAGGGGTATGGCAAAGTTGAGGTTGTTAATTCGACCTTAAAGCACAATAGAAGGCAATTTGCATTAAGGGATCCATGGCCATTTAGCTATGCCTATGAATCGCCAGGTTCCGTGCCTCCTAGCTTTACTAATGGAAGCGGATTATGAAGCCATTCTATATTCAACCCTTATCCATCTCTTGTTGTGACAAATAGCAGCATTGAAGTTGGGTCAAAATCTTTGTTTGTTGCCCCCCTAGCGTCTACTCAAATTATGGTGGATCTAGGCAATGTAACTTTTATAAATACGGAAATATCCAACAAAGATAATGAAGTGGTAAATCCTTCGACAGATATCACCGCTATTAAACATGCGAGAGGTAAGTTGAACTTACTCAATGGAACAGTGATTGACAATTTCAATACTGGGATTTTCAAATCAGCTGATGTATATAATAAGTGTTCCCCTAGAGGCTTAAATATTCACAATAGCACAGTAAAAAATACGATAACAGCCGTTCATTCGACAACCCAATTCGTCGCAGCTATACATAACTTCATCAAAGGAAATATAAAAAGCGAAGGATTAAGCTATTCAAATTGGTTCAAAAATCGAATTAAGAAGGGAATACCTTCAAGCTCTGGAATGATGTCTGGCCATTTTACTATACAGGCGCCTGAGGTTACATATCTGCTATCAGAAAACCTATTTGATTATATTGGTCTTGACTTCTACCATAATAATTTAAATAGCACTTCCATTTGTAATACCTGGGTCAATATGGACGAAGGCTATGCTGTAGTAGGAGAACTACTAAATGGATCAATAGTTGACTTTCCTGATAGCTGGGGAACAGATCAGCAATCTGCGGGAAACAGACATCTTGATGGAGAAAATTTACTACCCAAAATGTTTTCTGAAGACCCGATAATAAACTATTTTGATCCAGATGAAGAAGAGCAGGAACTATTTGATTATGAAGGCTCTATAACAGATGAAGAATCTGGTGAGGCTCCATGTGTATATGGTCTTTACCCACCTGAAAGTACTATTTTGTTTGACTCACTATTTGGCACAATATCTATAAATTTTACTTATCTCAATCAATATTGGCTATATCTGGATTCTTTAAAAACGATTAAGGAATCTCTACTATCAGGTTCTCCACTGGAAAAACAAAAGATCCTGCAGCAAGAAATCAGTCAAATTGAAATTTCCAAAGGCGATATTGTAAGAAATGTACTTTCTAACCTAACTTCCACAAATGAATCTATTGAATCAACTTGGCTATCGAGGGCTGATCAAGGTTTGATCGAATACTCTGAGTTACTCGCATTGTGGTACAGAAGAGATTACAATAAACTTGACTCGATTGTAAGCACATTAAGTGACCCCGATGCAGAAACTTTGTTATCTGCAATCGAATTTGTCACAATGTGCTCAGATCGTGACTTACCATTAGATTCTCTACCACAATCAGAACTAGATACCCTTACAGAAATTGCACAACTGACATTTGGAAATTATTCCAATATAATTCGCAACTATCTTAACATGGTCTATGACAGGCCAATTTTCTGGCCTGTAGTAGAAAATGGATTGATTCCACGATCTTCAAAGTATGACAGGCCAACAAAAAACAAAAAACAAGAATTGAATTTTGTCATTAATCCAAACCCTTCTAATGGCTGTTTTTCTATTTCTTCAATTGGATATGATTGGTATCCGATTACCTATCAGATCATTACTTCGACCGGCAAAATTATTGGCACTGGGATTTCAACTTCTACCGAACCGATATGTATAAATTCGAATGCTACAGGATTACATATTGTCCGCATCATCACAGGAAATGGAAATCATACAGAGACACATAAAATTCTAATCGAATAAATCATCAAGGAATGTCCATGGGCACTAAAATATGTTTGTTTATATTTTTCCTGCAATATAACTTTATTGCTCATGGACAATCCTTCTTTAATATAAACCCAGAGCTTGAAAGTATTGGAGGACAAGGAAGGTGCAGTGTGATATTTCCAATTGATTCAAGTTTTTTAGTATTTGGCCATAGATATGATACTTCTTTTGGTGGATCGAGTTCAAAACCTTGGTATGCTAAAATTAATTATGATGGCATGATGGAAAGACAATTTTCATTGCGAGATGTTGCATACGAAGACACTTTCAATGCATTAAGGCTTTCTTTTGCCAAAAAGGATGACTCGATTTGGTATGGTTATTCAGGTAGATTTATTAATTCCAACTCCACCCCTTATATTTATAAACTCAATATTCAAACAGGAGAAATTATATCTTCCAAAGTCATCCCCAACTTACACTTTCCGACAGACAAGATGGCTCCAGATAAAATCTTCTACATCAACGATACAATTTCATTACTCTCATATCATCAGGATAGCGATTCCACAAGGCTTTACATAACAGAATTAGATACTTTATTTAATGTTATCCGTGAATTTAGGGTGAAATCTACATCTGAAAAACAATTCCCTAAATATTTTAGTCGCAATCCAGACGGCACATATCTCTTAGTTTTAGATTCTAAGCTATCCCAAATTGACAATTATAGCACATACAATACCAGTTACATGTCGCTAGATAAAAATGGCATCCTAGTTAGTTTTAAGTGGTCACCCACTACTTTCCCGCTGTCGAATGGACTAGTACAAGCCAAGAATGTTATTCAAGACGATCAGGGAAATTGGATAATATTAGCGTCTAATTATATAAAAAGTCCTGACTCTTGTTATTTATGTTCCATCGAGCATCCATATATTTTTTCAGTATCAAGTAACTTTGAAACACTACTTTGGGAAACAAGATTTATAGATATTCCGCCTAGAATTGGTCCCTATTATGATATATTTAGTATCACTCAAGTAGAAGATGGCTATATTGGTTCTGGCGAATTTCGGCAACTCGATCTAATAGGGCCTACTTCGAGTGGAATATTGTTTAAGACCAATCATGACGGTGATAGTCTATGGATGAAGCACTATATCCCACTAGGTTGGGAGAATGAGCAAGTTGGCTTCCTCGGATTTCTTGATGTAAAAACCACTCCAGATGGAACTATAATTGCAGCAGGCGATGCTTATGATAATTTTCGTCAAGCACTTCTTCCTTGGATATTACACCTTGACAAAGACGGTTGTCTAGTGCCTGGATGTAATCTTATAAATGTTCTGGGCCAAGATTTACAAACTAATGTCAATGAAGACCGATTCAGTATTTTTCCAAACCCTGCCGTTGAGGATATTTATCTGCTAAGTAAAATGAGTTCCAACGAAAATTTCCTGATTCAACTTGTATCAAATGCAGGTTCAATCATTAAAAAAGCTCTATTTGTGCCCGAAAAGGGATTCCAATACACTCTTCCTCTCGATAATATATTCCCTGGTATGTATCATTTAATCTTCACTGACCCGCAGACCATGCAGTCAGAGAGCCACACTTTTATAAAGCAGTAGCAAAGTCAGCACTTTCAAAAGTTCTCATGTCCAACCGGAAAATCTTCGGATAATCCCTATACATTTAAGGGATATATTCCTATCTTTGCGCCACATTTTAACCCTCTTTTGGACTATAACTACTAGTATATCAATCTATTATGAACGTCGGTACCATCAAACAAATCATCGGCCCGGTTGTGGACGTAAGTTTTGCAGGCGAAAACAGCCAGATTCCGGATATTCTCAACGCCCTGGAAATCACCCGCCCATCAGGTGAAAAAGTAATCCTGGAAGTACAACAACACCTCGGCGAAGACAGCATCCGCGCAGTAGCGATGGACAGTACAGACGGCCTCATGAGAGGCATGGATGTAGTCGATACCGGTAAAAACATCACCATGCCGGTCGGCGAACAAATCAAAGGCCGTCTCTTTAACGTCGTAGGCGAAGCCATCGACGGTATCGGCCCGGTCGTAAAAGATGAAAACTCCTACCCCATCCATCGTAAACCACCTACCTACGAAGAACTCTCTACAAGTAAAGAAATCCTCTATACAGGTATCAAAGTCATCGACCTGATCGAGCCATACTCCAAAGGAGGAAAGATCGGATTGTTTGGTGGAGCCGGTGTAGGTAAGACTGTATTGATCATGGAATTGATCAACAACATTGCTAAAGGATACGCAGGTATCTCCGTATTCGCCGGTGTAGGTGAGCGTACCCGTGAAGGAAATGACCTCCTCCGTGAGATGATCGAATCAGGCGTTATCAAATACGGTGAGAAGTTCAAACACAGTATGGAAGAAGGCGGCTGGGATCTCTCAGTGGTAGATAAAACAGAACTTGCCAAATCACAGGCTACCCTCGTATTTGGTCAGATGAACGAACCTCCGGGTTCACGTGCACGTGTTGCGCTGTCCGGTCTTACCGTAGCTGAATATTACCGTGACGGTGACCTCAGCGATCCTGCAGGAGGCCGCGATATCCTTTTCTTTATCGACAATATCTTCCGCTTTACACAAGCCGGATCTGAAGTATCAGCGCTCCTTGGCCGTATGCCTTCCGCAGTAGGTTACCAACCTACACTGGCTACCGAGATGGGTGTCATGCAAGAGCGTATCACCTCCACCAAGAGAGGATCTATCACCTCTGTACAAGCCGTTTACGTGCCTGCAGATGACTTGACTGACCCCGCTCCTGCTACTACTTTTGCACACCTTGATGCCACTACGGTATTGAGCAGAAAGATTGCAGCTCTCGGTATCTACCCTGCTGTGGATCCACTCGATAGTACCTCACGGATCCTCGATCCGCTGGTGATCGGTGATGATCATTACAATACGGCCATGGCTGTTAAAAATATTCTTCAGCGTTACAACGAGCTCCAGGATATCATCGCTATTCTTGGTCTCGAAGAACTCTCCGAAGAAGACAGAATCGTGGTTCACCGCGCTCGTCGAGTACAACGTTTCTTATCCCAACCATTCCACGTAGCTGAGCAGTTTACAGGTAAACCAGGTGCCCTGGTGACGATCGAAGAAACCATCCGCGGATTCAAGATGATCCTCAATGGTGAAGTAGATCAGTATCCGGAAGCTGCCTTCAACCTGAAAGGCTCTATCGATGAAGTGATCGAAGAAGGAAATAAAATATTGGCTGAGACCAGTAACTAATTCAACCCCGTAAATCATGAACCTCGTCATCCTCACACCGGATAAAGAACTGTTCCAGGGAAAAGTCACTTCTGTCAACGTTCCCGCTATCGGCGGCCGTTTCGAAGTACTCAATGGTCACGCACCGATTGTGGCCGCCCTCGGAAATGGTGAAGTGCGTTTTCAACTTTCAAAAGGTGAAAAACGATCCATCAAAATCGAACAAGGCTTTATCGAAGTGCTTCGTAATGAAGTTTCATTGCTTGTATCAGGGGTAGAGGAATAAAAGTCTACAGTCAGCAGTCTACAGTCAGCAGTCTACAGTCAGCAGTCTAAAGTCAGCAGTTGACAGTTGACTGTTGACTGTAAACTCACGACTCATACTTCGACTCCGATAAGTACAAGCCACCTTCACAACTCACAACTCACAACTCACAACTCACAAACTAATTTTCCCATCAGGAAAATTGAGTTTAAATCCCACGGAGTGCACATTCTCAATTGTAATCTCAGCATCCTCATTGAGATATTTTCTAAGTCGGCTGATGAACACATCCAGACTGCGTCCATAAAAGTAATCATCCTTGCCCCAGATATCTTCGAGGATATCTGACCTGCGGATTACCTGATTTGGCCGCGCTGCGAGATAATATAAGATATCAGCTTCCCTTTGCGTGAGTCCCTTCGAAGTCCCATTAAAGGAGAGATCAAGGTTGGTATAATCAAAGTTGTATTTGCCGATGATGATGGCTTCTTTAGGCGCTTCTTCGATGATCTTTCGTCTGCGCAGAAAAACTTCAATACGCATCTTTAATTCTTCAAAACTATATGGCTTAGTGACATAATCATCACCCCCCAGTAAAAACCCTTCCATCTTATCTTCCACCATGGACTTAGCGGTCAGAAAGATGATCGGTACATGCCTACTGACTGCCCTGATTTTTTTGGCTAGTTCAAAACCATCCATCTGCGGAAGCATGACATCCAGGAGGCATAAATCAAATTCGCCTTTTTTAAAGACATTCCAAGCGTCCTTGCCATTGGCACAATGGGTCACATCATAGGACTCCATATCCAACTGGTCTTTCGTGATAAAGCTTAATGAATCGTCATCTTCTACGTACAGGATTTTTGCCTTCATTATGTAATAGTTGGTATATGAAATGTAAACATACTTCCTTTGCCCAGTTCACTCACCACATCGATATCGCCCTTATGCATCTGTAGGATCTTCTTTACATAATGCAACCCAAGGCCAAAGCCCTTGATGTCATGAACATTGCCTGAAGGTACTCTATAAAACTTTTTAAACAAATGTTTCTGATGATCCTGGGATATTCCGATGCCCCGGTCAGCTATACTCAAGGTAAGATTTCCATGAGCATTAGAGGTAATGATATCGATCGGTTGGTCAAGTGAAGAGTACTTGACAGCATTGTCGATCAGATTACTGACCACGCTTCCCAGATGCGTCCTGTCGCCTACAACCACCGTGCGGCCTGCCCTAAAGATTCTGTTGAATACACGACCCTCAATTCCAGATTCCGCCCCCTTGGTTTCAAGCACTTCATCCAATAACTCATGCATATCGAAACGCTCGGTCTTGAGTTTAAATTCTCCTGATTCCAACCGCGCCACGTTGAGTAATTTCTCTACTTGTGAATTCAATCGCTGGTATTGAGAACGGATAAGCTCCGTATATCTTTTCAGCCGCTCATCACCCTGGATAACCGGCTGTTTGGAAAGAAAGTCACTGGACAATTGAATAGAGGTCAAGGGTGTCTTAAACTCATGTGTCATATTGTTGATGAAGTCCCGCTGCATCTCCGAATATCTTCTTTGATTGAAGATGACCCAAATGGTATAGGAGAAAAAGATCACGGTGATGGCTGCGATCATTGCCATCAGCCATGAGCTCAAAGTATTTGCCCTCATGTCCTCCTGTCGTGAAGGGAATTTAACCCCAAAATAATAATTGAACTCATCATACTTGGGTAAGGTGCCTTCACTCTTCGTTGGCTTACCAGAGTCGATCAGATTACAATGATTACCATAGACCATATCACCACTGGAACAGTCATAGATCGCGTATTCAAAATCTGTATAGTTGGTCTGTGAACTGAACTCCGCAAGCAATAAGGACTCCAGGATATTGGCATCGATGACGTCATTGAAATTGACGATGTAATAGTTGGGGGTGATCTTTTTGATTACTTCACCTGACGGAAGAGTTGATTTGTTGATAGTAGCCATCTTGTGTGCCACCCTCGACAAAGCAATTTTTGTCGTTTGGTCAAATGATCTGGTTTCATGGCTCCATCGCTGGGTCAGCCAGTAGGTCTGCATGGCTATTATACTCAGGATCGTCACAGCTCCAAGAAGAATAACCCACCTTATGTTCGAATTTCTCATCAGTCAGCAAAGTTAGGTGGATAATACGATGTAATGGTCTGACCCTTACTTTAATAAAATCCTAATCTCCAGGGCGACTTCGAACGTTTTGCCCCTTCGAATTTCTTTCAGGAAATTCTCTCCCCTATGTACTTCGTAACCCCGGGGTTTCCGGAAGGATGTTTCTCGAAGAGAAACGAGATGGAGGAACACAGGGGAGAGAAATTTCGCAGAAATTTCGAAGGGGCTAATCCACATTCAAAGGGCAAATCCCCTTCAATGTGGCAAAACCACCCAAAGGGGTAAATCCATCTCCCTTCTCCCTTTGTCGACTATCCTCCCCATTTCATCAGGTACTATGTTTAATTAGTGTACTCTGTATAACATAGTACTATAATTATATACTATATTTGTGCCATGAAACTCGATAACATGAAAGCCCAGATGCGTAAAGGAGTGCTCGAAATGTGCATTCTCTCTCTGCTCTCTGTCGAAGCCATGTATACCTCGGACATAATTGAAAGGCTCAGACATTCGCAGTTAGTGGTAGTGGAAGGCACCCTCTATCCCCTGCTGACCAGGCTCAAGAATGCAGGATTCCTTGAATACTATTGGATGGAATCCAACTATGGACCCCCACGCAAATATTTTAAGATTACACAAGAAGGCCGAACTTTTCTCAACGGTTTGAAAGATTCCTGGACCGAAATCAATGAAGCAGTTTCTCTCACTTCGCAAAAACCACAACTATAAAATGAATAAAACGATCAACATAAACCTCGGGGGCTATGCCTTTACGATCGATGAGGATGCCTTTGAAGCAGCCAACCATTATCTCCATACCCTCACCAGGCATTTTGGAGGCAGCGAAGGCGCTGTTGAAATCATGCAGGACATAGAGTCCCGCATGGGTGAGCTGGTCAATAAAAACAAAGGCTCAAAGGTGATCGTCAGCAAAGTAGATGTGTTGGAAGCCATCAGTGTGCTTGGGACACCTGAAGAATTAAAAGACGTTGACTTCTCCGAAACCCAATCAGGTGAAAAGAAAACAACCACCGGTTCATTCCAGATAAAGACCGGAAAAAGACTATACCGCGATCCTGATGATAAGGTAATTGGCGGTGTATGTTCCGGATTAGCTTCCTACTTTGGCATCCAGGACGCCGTATGGGTGAGGGTTGCATTTGTATTGTTGTCCATGGCAGGTGGAGCCAGTGCAGTGATTTATGCCGTTCTATGGGCGATTGTACCACCAGCCAAAACAGTTTCTGAGCGTCTGGAGATGATGGGGGAACCCACCAATGTCAATAATATTGCCCGGATGGTCAAAGAGGAACTCGAAGAACTTGGGGACAAACTCCAGGACACCTTCAATAAAAAATCACATAAGCATCATCATCGCCAACCTCCGCGTGGTGATGACAAAGACCAGATGATGACTTCAGGCTGGTCTTGGGATTTCAAATCCCATACACCGGAAAAGGTGGAATCTCCCGCACCCTACAATCACAAAGACTTCGTCTGACACCAGATCACCTAAGGTATAAGAATCAAAACCCACTGCTGACACAACCCGGTGGGTTTTCTTATTTACCTCACCCCCCATACAGCTCACACTCACAATCCACACTCACAACGCACCTCTTGACTATTCACTACCTTTGCCCCTCCACAGCAGAATCCATGAGCGCAATAGACGAGATCCAGAAACGAAAGACTTTTGGCATTGTATCCCACCCCGATGCTGGCAAGACAACCCTCACTGAAAAACTTCTCCTTTTTGGAGGTGCGATCCAGGAAGCCGGAGCGGTCAAATCCAATAAAATCAAAAAACATGCGACCTCCGACTTTATGGAAATCGAACGGCAAAGAGGTATCTCTGTAGCTACCTCCGTCATGGCATTTCCATACCGCGATCATCAGGTCAATATCCTTGACACACCCGGTCACAAAGATTTTGCAGAAGACACCTTTCGTACCCTCACCGCAGTGGACAGCGTCATCGTGGTGATTGACGTAGCGAAAGGGGTGGAAACACAAACAGAAAAACTGGTAGAGGTCTGCCGCATGCGCCATACCCCTATCATTGTTTTTATTAACAAACTGGACAGGGAAGGAAAAGATGCTGTGGATCTTCTCGATGAAATTGAGAAAAAACTTGGCTTACACGTGACACCCCTCAGCTGGCCTATTGGTATGGGACAGCAGTTTAAAGGTGTCTATAACATCTATGAAAAAAAACTTGTTCTCTTCCGCCCGCACAGCAAACAAGAGGAAGAAGAAATCATAGAGATCAAAGACGTAGAAGATCCTATGCTTGACCATCATGTTGGCCGAAGGGCTGCAGATGAATTACGCATCGAACTAGAAACGGTCACGCACGTATATCCCTCTTTTGACCGGAGTAAATATTTGTCCGGCGAAGTATCCCCGGTATTTTTTGGAAGTGCTGTAAATAATTTTGGTGTCAAAGAACTACTCGATTGTTTTATTGATATAGCTCCTGCTCCTTTACCGAGGGAGACAGAGGAACGTGTCGTCCGTCCGGAAGAAGAAACATTCACAGGATTCGTCTTTAAGATCCACGCCAACATTGATCCACGTCATAGGGATAGGATTGCTTTCCTCAGAGTTTGTTCAGGCCAATTTGAAAGGAACACCAACTACTATCACGTGCGTCAGGAACGGCAGATGAAATTTTCGAACCCAACCTCCTTTATGGCTTCACGCAAAGAGGTCATCGATGAAGCCTGGCCAGGAGATATCGTGGGCCTCTATGATTCCGGCAATTTCAATATCGGTGATGCACTGACCCAGGGTGAAAAATTACATTTCAAAGGTATCCCGAGATTTTCACCTGAGATGTTTCGTCGCGTGATCAACAAAGACCCGATGAAAACAAAGCAACTCAACAAGGGCCTTGATCAATTGATGGACGAGGGCGTTGCGCAGATGTTTGTCAAGGAGTTAAACGGTGATAAGATCATCGGCACAGTTGGTGCACTTCAGTTTGATGTTATTCAATACCGACTCGAGCATGAATATGGTGCTAAATGCGACTACGAACCTTTAAGCCTGCACAAAGCCTGTTGGATCGAAGCAGACAGCGAAGCAACCCTTCAGACATTCATCACGCGAAAGAAAAAAGATATCGCCCGTGATAAAGATGACAAGCCTGTCTTCCTCGCAGAATCCGCATGGGTCCTGCGCATGACCCTGGAAAATTTTCCTGACATCCGTTTCCACTTCACCTCCGAATTCTAATATCCCTCCTTTAGAATTCTTTTTTTGAATGCCATGAATGAGAAGCTCGTCGTAAGCGTTTGCTGCTTCAATCACAAGAATGTCATTGTAATTTCAATCATAGTTGCCAATTCAAACCCAAACGGTTAAAGGAGCAACTTCCTGTTATTGACGAAATTTGAGTGTTGATTTGGTGTTTAATTATTAATTAATTACCCAACAATTTCTATATTTGAATGAGTTCTTTATGATTTGTTTGGCAGATGGCAAGTACAAAATCATCATAAAGCACTGCCTAAGCAGATATCATTAATTCATCCAGCATAAACTTAAAAGCATGTCAATATTCGGTGGAAATCAATCCGGTCAGCAAGGTGGGGGCCGTTATGTGACCCCACGTCGACGCAATGTAGGAGGTGGAATTTTGATTGCCGTTTTCCTGGCTGGATTTGCTCTATGTAAATATTACTCCAGCTCCCAGTTTAATGAAATCACTGGTGAGACACAGCACATCAGCATTACCGCTGAGCAGGAGGTCGCTTTGGGGGTAAATAGTTTTCCGGCGATGGTAGAAGAATATGGTGGTTTGCATCCGGACGCTGAAGCTCAAAAATTTGTCAAATCAGTTGGTCAACGGATCGTTCAGCAAAGTGACGCACGCCAGACCCCCTATCAATATGATTTCCATTTGCTGGCAGATCCTAACGTAGTCAATGCCTTTGCTTTACCAGGAGGCCAGGTGTTTATTACAACAGCTTTGATTTCACAGTTTGAAACAGAGGATGAACTGGCTGGGGTATTGGGTCATGAAATTGGCCACGTAGTAGCACGTCATGGTGCAGAACGTATTGCTAAACAAGAATTGACTCAGGGTCTGACAGGTGCTGCTGTAGTAGCCTCCGGTGACTATAATACAGCTCAAGCCGCACAGATGATTGCCGGCCTGGTCAATATGTCCTATGGACGTGATCAAGAGCTTGAATCAGATGACCTGGGTGTAAGGTTTATGAGCCAGGCAGGATACGATCCGGAAGCATTGATCACGGTGATGGAAATCCTTGAAAAAGCCAGCGGTGGAGAGCGTCAACCCGAATTCATGAGCACCCATCCAAGCCCGGAAAACCGTGTTCAGAAAATCCGGGATGCTATCGCGAAGTATAAAAAACAATAGAATTCTGGGAGAAACTCAATTTTGTTTTGCCCCTACAGGGCAAGGTTTGTTTTCTCATTTTCATATGCAACCAACCTGAAGACCCTACGGGGCTCTTTTGATAACTTAACACTTGTTGGGCAAAAAACGCATTGAGGCACAACTAATCATACTAATCATTCCTTGTCCCGAAGGGGCTATAGGGTCGTTAACACATGATCAGAAAAAGTTCCTGTAGCCCCTAAGGGGCGTAAAAAATAACTCAATACATGTTGAGCAAAAAACGCCTAATAGAGGTAAAACTGAATTATAAAATGACTGCACATTGCATGTACGCTATCCTGAATTGAAACTTTTCTCCTAATTTTCACATTTACAGAATGAAAATAAATTGAAATCTCATGTTTAAAAAATTTGCAGGAGGTGGCAATCCATTGCTCCGGAACAGTCTACAAAAGGAATCCACATCTACTCTTTCTGTAGCACAGGAAGGAACGATGACAACACAGGGTGCCATCAATAAAACACTGATATTGTTTAGCATCCTTTTGATCACGGCGATATACAATTTTCAGTTACAAAGTCCGGTGCTCATGATCGGTGGGGCTATCATAGGGCTCATCCTCGTGCTGATCAATGTGTTTAAGAAAGAATACGCCCCTTATATCGCACCTGCTTATGCTGCAATGGAAGGTTTATTTGTCGGTGGGATATCCGGCATTTATGCAGGTTTTGGTGGTGGCATCGTTATCCAGGCCATCTCCCTGACGCTACTCGTGCTGTTCATCATGTTGTTCATCCACAAAACCGGAATCATACCCGTGACGCAACAATTCAGAATGGGCGTGGTTATGGCAACAGGTGCTATAGCCCTCCTTTACTTAATAAGTTTCGGTCTGAGTTTCTTCGGAATTAATATTCCTTTCATACATGAGGGAGGCACTATAGGGATACTCTTTTCACTTGGTGTGATCGGCATTGCGTCTCTCAATCTCTTGTTGGATTTTGACCTGATCGTCAAAGGTGAAGAATTCCGGGCGCCAAAATATATGGAATGGTTTTCAGCGATGGGACTGATGATCACGCTGATCTGGCTGTACATTGAAATCCTGCGATTGCTTGCGAAACTGAAAGAATAAAAGATATTTCCTAATTATATATGGGAATAAACATACAGGGGTTTAAAATTTTGAACCCCTGTATGTTTATTCCCATATTTTTTGAACCCCTGCAAATTATACCCCGTTTTAATTTGAGATCACCTATCTGCCTGGATACTCCGCGAAGTTTCGGGGAGTTTCATATAATTTGATGCCCAGATCAAGGTGATCTGGTATCAATGGCCTCATGATGTGGTATATCACAATGCATATATTTTCTACCGTTGGAACTATGGCGGAAAACTCTGGGCAGTCGAGGTTGAGATTTTTATGATCAAAACGTTCCTCCACTTCTCTTTCAATAATCACTTTCAGGTCCTTCAGGTTGATTAAAATTCCAGTTTCAGAATCCAGATGACCAGTCACGCGTACTTCCAATTCATAATTGTGTCCATGGAAATTCGGGTTTGCACATTTCCCAAACGTCTCGAGATTTTTCTCCAAAGACCAGGCCGGGATGGCTAACTGATGAGCTGCATTGAAATGGCCCATACGATATAATGAAATAGGATGTGTCATATGCTTTTTTGTTTTACAGCCCAAAGGTACAACCAGCGAAAGCTAATAATCGAATGCTCTATTCGGGAAGTTGCTATATGGTCGAACACAAATAAAAATGCCCTCTTGAAGAGGGCATTACGTTTTACTTCAAACTTATACTGAAATGAATAGCAAAGTACTGATTTATCTTTTACTCAAACGAATAGTTTTGATGATTTTTCCTGTGGAGGTAATAAGTCTGACGAGATAGATTCCGTCAGTCAGATCTCCAACAGCATATTGCTTCCCTGGGAGCGCATCATATGACCTCACTTTATTCCCAACGATGTTGAAGAGTTCAATATACTTCAACCCGGGTGTCTCCGAAACTTGGAAATAATCCGTAGTTGGATTAGGGTAAACGGTCAGATTACTTTGAGCACCATTGTTTTTAGTGCTAACCGTATTACTGATAATAACTTCGCCATCTACGTGGCCAAGAATGATGGAAGGGTCCTCATAATCCGTAAAGGTGATGTCATATGGAGTACTACCTTCAACAGCACCTGGATTTACATGGATCTGGAAGTCCATCTTTTCCCCAGGGGCCAGGATATTAGGTTTGGTGGGTGAACTTGCATTCGCTGTGGGCAGGTAGCATAAATTCTTATCACATATCCATGTTAGCCATCCCTGAGGCGCTGATTCCACAGTCCGGGACCACAGGATATAAGCATCAAAAGAAGAATGATTGGTCACTTCAATATGAATCGATACATCATTATTAGATGGGTGACCGGTCAACACAAATGGACTGGGATTGGCCGATATAGAAATCTGCCCCCAGGTAGTACCTGCAAGTGACTGAATAAGAAAAAAACAAAGTAGCAGTCTTTTCATGTGATTAAAATTATACTCTGATCTGTAAATGTACAACTAATTTATATACGGTTTAACCCACACCCTGTGTCGTTATTGCGACATAATGCCGGAACGCTAAAACGTAAATATACATATAAATAAAATAAACAAAGTGTAAAATTTTGACATTTAGCCATTTGATTAAAACCAAATCATCATTGATTAAATTTAAATATAAAATTAAATATATAAAATACTGATTAATAATAGATTAAAATAAATACCAAATTGTGGTTGCAGAAAACCCCGCCACAGTTAATAATTTGCAAAACCAGCTGTACGGGCAAAATTTTCTTCTGAAATGGCTCAGGATATGCTCTTTTTTGTCCTTTGTCCAACAATTTCACAATTAAATAGAAAAAAGGCCTTCTGCTCCCCCGAATTACATATTTTTACGCCTCTATTTACACTCTCAACACAATAAAGATTTTAACATGAAGAAGTTGTACACTTTCCTTTTATTTTCTCTCCTCTTTAGCTTTGGTGTCAAAGCACAATTACCTGATGGAAGTAAGATTCCAGCAGGTTTGACACTCACCGATATCAACGGTAACGTGCACGTAGTTCAGGATTATCTGGATAGTGGCAAGGTGGTCCTTATCGATATTTTCGCAACTTGGTGCGGTCCCTGCTATTTCCTTCATACGAACCACGTATTGAAAGATCTGTGGGATTCCTATGGACCTGATGGTACTGATCAGCTGGTTATCTTCTCTATTGAAGGAGATGCTGCAACAACCCATGCAGATTTATTAGGCACTGGCACCAATACCCAGGGTGACTGGGTGACAGGGGTTCCTTACTTCATTGTTGAGGACAACACAATTCCTACTAAGTTCAACCTGACTTACTGGCCAACCATGTACGTTGTTCGTCCAAGCGGTCAGATGTTGTTAGCAAATGATTACTTCTTCAACAATGTATTCGATCCCACTTTCGACTATGTCTATGATATATCCTTTAGGGGCGAAAATGATGCTAAAGTATCCGCCACATACACCACCCGCTATTTCTGCGGTGAGTATCAGCAAGGCTCTTTTGTAGCCAAGATCCAGAATTTGGGTTCTGATACACTGACCTCCGCTCACGTTGAACTTCTGGTTAATGGTGAAGTCGTCCGTACAAAAGACTGGACTGGAAGCCTTATAGAATATAAGTCAGCCAATGTTTCATTGACAGGTCTTACTGTCGATCAATCCTCTGATTTAGAACTCGTAGTAACCCTTCCTAACAATGCGGAGGATTTATCCCCACAGGACAACAACTATGCATGGCAGGTGATCCAGCCAACAGCAACACAAACTGCAACATTGACAATGACCACTGACTTCTGGCCTGAAGAAATTTCCTGGACAGTAACAGACCCTGATGGCAACATTGTAGTTTCCAGTGCAGATTTAGGCACACTATCCTGCGATGAAACCTACACTCAGGAATTCGTCTATTCTATTGATGGTTGTTATGAAGTAGTTCTTGTTGATGGTTTTGGTGACGGTCTTCTGAATGGTTCAGTTAATCCTGCTTCACACAGCTGTACAACACCAAATGGTCAGGCCAGCATATCTGCTGGAGCTATTTCAATTGCCCTCGACGGTGAAGTGATCTATGAAAACATCAGTTACGGTGCCGGTGCCAGCATTCCTTTTGATTTCACCCTGGAAACAGCTGTTGAAGATATCAAGACGATCTCCGGTACCAAATTGTATCCTAACCCTGCTTCAACAGAAGTATATGTAGAGTTCAACGCTGCTAACAATACTGAAATTGATGTTGCCGTAATGGACATCACAGGCCGTATCGTTTCTGTATTAGGCAAGCAATCATTGGTTCAGGGTGCAAACCAACTGACCATTGATGTTGCTAATTTTGCAACTGGCACATACTTCGTAAGAATGACAGAATCAAAAGCTGTGAAGACAATCAAGTTTGAAAAAATGTAATATCCATTTTGGAGTAACTGAATAAATTTAGTTTAGAAAAAACGCCGGTGGTCATCCACCGGCGTTTTTTTTTGAATCACTTTGAAGTTGATTTGATTAGATAAACCATGTTGTCGGATATTAATCCTTATTTTCGGTTATGCATATTGTCATCATTGGTAATGGTATAGCCGGTATCACTGTCGCTCGTCATATCTGAAAACGTAGTGACCATAGGATTACGGTGATTTCCGCCGAATCAGATTATTTCTTTTCACGTACAGCGTTGATGTATGTGTTCATGGGACATATGCGCTGGAAGGACATCATTCCTTATGAAGCATGTTTCTGGACGAAAAACAGGATAAATCTGATCAATGATTATGTCACCACCCTTGATGATCAGCGAAAAACAGTACAGACAGCTTCAGGGACAGAGATCGGATATGATAAATTAATAATTGCAACAGGCTCTTCATCGAACGGGTTAGAAATCTCCGGAACTGAACTTGATGGGGTGGCCAGCCTCTATTCTCTGCAGGATCTTCAACACATCGAATCTAAAAGTACGAATATAAAGAAGGCGGTTATCGCAGGCGGTGGCCTGATAGGTATAGAACTTGCTGAAATGTTACTCAGCCGCAACATACCTATCACTTTTCTGGTCAGGGAATCCAGTTATTCAAACATGGTTCTGCCTGCAGAAGAATCCGAAATAGTCAATAGAGAGATCAGAGAGCACGGAATTGACCTCAGGCTCCAATGCGAACTCAAGGAAATAACAGGCGACAAAACCGGGAAAGTAAAATCCGTCATCACGACCAATGGAGAAGAAATCCCGTGTCAATTTGCAGGGATTTCTGTCGGTGTGCATCCGAATATATCCTGGTTGAAAGATTCGTCTATTGAAGTGAATAAAGGTATACTGGTAGATGAGCTTCTTCAGACAAATATCATTGACATTTTTGCACTCGGGATTGCGCCGAATTGCGCATGCCTTCTGCGGGTCGCAAAGCGATCGAACCAGTCTGGTATACAGGTCGCTTGATGGGCGAAACTCTAGCCTCCACACTTTGTGGTAAACCTGTTAATTACAATCCCGGGATCTGGTTTAATTCAGCAAAATTTTTCAATACGGAATACCAGGTTTATGGAGAGATCAATCCAACGTTGCCGGATGACCAAAGGACCCTGTATTGGCAGCACCCTGAATTAAAAAAGAGCATCCGGATCAATTATACCGATCAAGCTGTGATAGGGTTCAATTTAATGGCCGTCAGGTTTAGACAGGCCGTTTGCGAAAAATGGATTACTGCAAAAACTGATATCGAATCCGTGCTTGCCTGCCTTGAATTAGCTCTATTCGATCAGGAATTTTCACCAAACTATGCACAGCATATCAGAGAAGTATTTCAATCAATAACAGGTGTCTCTGTTATACCACGGGAAAATAGAAACTACAATCGGGTGTTTTCATTTTTGAAAAACCATCAAACTTCATCTCTATGATCCAAAGAGACGACTTATCCATGTCCCTTACACCCTCAGCATATCGAGGCCTGACCTCGTGGCAGAAAATATTCTCCGTCATAGGTTATAGTGGTTTATTGATTGGGCTTATCGGAACAGACGAAAGATTCCATTCCAGCATCCTGACGCTGACACTATCATTGACACTGATCAGTGCAGGTATCCTTGGGTATAGTATTATTCAATACCGCAATCAATCTGTCGGTATTCAAAACAACTTTGTTCACGCAAAATCCTTCACTATCCGGGGCATAGCTGCATGGTTTCTTGCCCTCACAATCATGGCCTTCTATATCCTCTTGTATTTCTTTCCGGCGTCTCTTGGACTAGGTGAGCAGTCCAACACCTGTCTCTTAGCACTGTTCGATCCCTTAAGCTATTGGATAAAATAAACCCGCCAATCAATGGTTTGTTTATGGGGTCTTATATACCCTGGCTATTATTTTGTTTGGCATCAAATTCCTTCTCAAATATAAAGGCAACAGGTACCAGCAGATACGCACCGTTTCTGTCAAGTTTTTCCAGTTGTGTTTTGCATTTCTCATCCCCGAAGTTTTAGAAAGACTACATCAGCCTTCGATGGATCTGAAAAACATGTGGCTCTTAAATTACTACTTTTTCTTTGACTGGAATCTTGATAAGCTCCTGCAGGGAGGCACGCTTGGTCTATTCATGTTGGGGTGGAGCATTGCATTGATCCTGGTCATTTCTCCTGTACTGACATACTACTTTGGTAAAAGATGGTATTGCAGTTGGGTCTGCGGATGTGGTGGTCTGGCTGAAACAGCAGGGGATCCATTTCGTCACCTTGCAGACACTTCGCTGAAGGCATGGAAAATCGAACGTTGGATGGTGTATTCAGTTCTTGTATGTGTAGTAGTGATGAGCATGATGGTTTTATGTACCTACTTCAGCGGCAATAGTCAGGTGCTCTTCCTAAATAGTTATACGTTGCGTGAAGGGTACGGATTTATGATAGGTGCGATTTTCAGTGGAGTCATCGGCGTAGGATTTTATCCGTTACTCGGGCCACGGGTATGGTGCCGCTTTGGTTGCCCTATGGCCGCTATACTTGGATTACAGCAACGGTATTTTTCAAGATTCAGAATCACCACGAATGGTGGACAGTGCATATCCTGTGGAAACTGCTCGACCTATTGTGAAATGGGCATTGATGTGAGGGCATATGCCCAACGCGGACAAAACATTGTGAGGGCATCATGCGTGGGTTGCGGCATATGCGCTGATGTATGTCCACGAGGGGTATTAAAACTAGAGAATGGAAGTGTGGATTTGTTTGAAAGGACTTCGATTGCCCCTAAATCACCTAAAGGGGAATTCAATTAACCTTTCTCTTTTTGAGAATTCCTTGTAGCTGAAAGAATGGATTTGTATTTTCCATTCAAAACATATAACGGGATTTTAAGTCGCCTTTAGGGGATTTTGGAGTAAAATAACTAGAGGTCTCTTCGTTTTAGCAACCAATAAGAAAGCCCTATAAAAATACCCGCCCATCCAAGGGAAATAAATACATCCCTGAGGGCGATCTGGTCATGAACAAATTCAAGGGCATATTTTTGAAAAGGAACACGTATGATCAGATTGATCGCCTCCACAGGAAAATACCAAACCTCCCATTTATAATTGTAATGCAGAATGGCCGTTGTGATGGGTTCGATACATGCTGTATAAAGCAGGAAAAGGATGATGGTGACGCCACTCTTTTGAATCCAGAATGCCGCAAACAAAGCCATGCAGAGAAATACAAAAACTTCAAGACCATAGGCTGCGACAAATTCAATATGCTCCATGATGTAAGGAAGACCCTTGACAGGTGAGTATAACAACCCGAGAAAAAGACCAAGGAAAAGCAATAGTAATGCCGACCCTGCACTAATGACACCAACGAGGGCCACCTTAGAAGCCAGAAATTCCTTTTTAGAAAGCCCATCAATAATATTTTGCTTAATTGTCTTTTGCGAATATTCCAGCGTCACAGAGATAATGATCACAAATGCAGGAATCCATTTGAAAATAGTAGCGAGCCATCCAAGGTTTTGCCAGATATCCACAAAGTCAAACAACGGAATGCCGCTTTCCACAAAATGCTTGAGTATATTATCATCCTGCTGCTTATCTAAAAACCAGTCGAGCAGGCTCTTGATTGAAAAACCGGCAAGGATGAAACAGAACACATACAAACCCAGGATCACCAGGAATGGCCTGTAATGCCTGAACTTGTAATATTCGAGTTGGGTAATCTTACGGATGTTCATCATCATGCAGGCAGGTTATGAAGCGTCTTGAGGGAGTGGTCACTTTCTTTCAGTATCTCTAGGAATTTTTCTTCAAGACTAGATTTTTTTTGCTGTATATAGTTGACGGGCACTTTGTGCTCCACCAAATAGGTATTGATCGCGGCCACTGAGCATGTGTCATCAATTTGTAATTTTAATACATCACCATCCCGTTCAACAGATACGACGCCGGGACAAGATGAAATAGTCTGGATGAGCATGGCCGTATTATCAGCAGACACTGAGACTGAGTTGGTGCTTTCAAGTGCTTCTTTTACACTTCCTGAATAAATCTTTTTCCCTTTACGCAATACGGCAAAGTGTGAACAAACTTTCTGTACTTCATCGAGCAGATGGCTGGCCATTACAATGGTTTTATTCATATCGCGGATATTGAGAATCAACTGCCGAATCTCTGCTATGCCTTGTGGATCCAATCCATTGGTAGGCTCATCGAAAATCAAAACCTCAGGATCGGCAAGCATGGCGGATGCTATCGCAAGACGTTGCTTCATCCCCAGCGAATAGGTTTTGAAAGGGTCATTGCTTCTTTCAAATAGTCCGACCATTTTTAGTAGTCCATCTATATCCGGTTTACGGATATCCTTTATCCTGCTATGAACGATGAGGTTTTGTCTGGCACTGAGAAAAGGATAAAAGTTGGGTTGTTCAAGGATGGCACCGATCCGCTTGCGAAGCTTATAATCATCACCTTCGCCAAACCAATTATAACTCCCCTTTGTCCTGGAGACAACTCCAAGAATCATCCCAAGAGTTGTCGTCTTGCCACTCCCGTTTGGACCAAGGAGACCAAATACCTGGCCCTTAGGTATCTGCAGATCAAGCCCGTCAACAGCCAGGATACGTTTTGAAAACCGTTTTGTCAGCTGTTCAGTCTGTAAGATGATATCATTCATTAAAATCCGCCTTCTAAAAGTTTAAGTAAAGAGCCCTCATCCGCAACATTAATGGCAGAGAGATATTCGATATTGATCTGGCCATCGATTTCAACAATTACATCCTGATCTACTGCATCCATTAGGGCTATATAATGGGACCTGGCATCAACTTCCTTCACCCACAAACTGATGCGCTGAGCGTCAGCAGTCCGCACATCAACCAGCGTTTCATATCCATCTTCAGGTAAGCCTTTCCTTACATCCATGATCTGATAGGTGGTATCTCCATTCGGTGGAAGATAAAGGATCACTTTGTTGACATTCTTGATCAGCTTTTCAAAATCAGGGTCCCTCTTAGTATTGGCCAGGCGTATAAGGCTTTGATACACATACTTCTTTTTGATTTCTGGATATTGCTTTTCATGCCGCGCCAACACCGGAGAGATGTTGTGCTTTTGACACCCTGTCAACAGAAGTAAAAAAGGCAGAAGCAGGCGTAAGGTCCCGTAGGTTATGTTTTTCATCTGGTTAAAAATGAGAAATTTTTAGCCAACCTGTGGTGCTTATCGATGAAGAGGGTGGAATATTCGCTTGTTCTGCCCCTAAATCTCCTAAAGGGGACTTCAAAAATTTAGCAGCCAACCAGAACTCAAGTCCACTTCAGGAGATTTAGGGGCAAACAGGTAAAAGCGAGATTACCCTCCCAACGCCGCAGCGCCTCCAACGATCTCACTTAGTTCTTTGGTGATCGCTTCCTGACGGGCATTGTTATAGCTTATCTTGAGTGCAGACAACATATCATCTGCATTTGTAGTTGCTTTATCCATCGCTGTCATACGTGCACCATGCTCAGAGGCATGCGTATCGAGTAGGAATTTCTGAAACTGAACTTCAAGAATACTTGGAATCAGTGTATTTAACAGGATATCTTTCTCCGGCTCGAAAATATAGTCTACACGCCTTGTTGTTCCTGTCTCGATTTTAGGAACAGGAAGATACTGAACAGTCTCAGCAAACTGCGTAGCTGCATTTTTAAAACGACCATAGAAGACCATAATGCTGTCGGTCTCTCCCTTGCTGAATTGATCCATTAATAATCTTGGAACGACGACAGTATGATCAAATTCGAGATTGTCAAAAAGGGTGATATAATCCTTGATGATCAGACAGTCTTTATAGTTTCGACGGAAAAAATCATATCCCTTCTTCCCGATCGGCAGGATAGTTAGTTTTCCGGCAGCACGCTGTGATGAAAACTGGCTTTCGATTTCTCTGACAGCAGCTTTCACTATATTCGTATTGAAAGCACCGGCAAGTCCACGATTGGAGGTGATTACTACGATGGTGGCATGTTGCACCGGGCGATCTTTTCCAAAACTTATTGATACATCTCCTCCCACCGCTGAAAGAACGTTGCGCAACATATAGTTAAGTTTATCCGCATACGGGCGAATGCGTACGATAGCATCCTGTGCCTTACGAAGCTTGGCAGCGGAAACCATTTTCATGGCTTTGGTAATCTGCTGCGTGGAGCTTACCGACTTCATACGTTCCCGTACTTCCTTAAGCTTGCCGCTCATCTGCTTTTACGTTTTGGGTGATGGTTCTGTTATGGAAAGTAGATTAAGCTTTGTATTGTGTCTTGAGTTCAGCAGCCAGTGCCTTCATGATGGCGGTATCCTCATCCAGTAATTTTCCTGCGCGCAGATTATCCAATACCTGTGGATATCTTGAAGCAAGGCTGGTCAGGTATAATTCTTCAAACTCCTTGATGCTTCCGATTGGCACTTCTCTCAAAAGACCATTCGTTCCCAGATAGATGATAGCGATTTGCTTTTCTACAGGAACCGGACTATACTGAGCTTGTTTAAGGATTTCCACGTTACGTTTTCCTTTTTCAAGTACTGCGGTCGTGGCAGCGTCAAGATCAGATCCAAATTTAGAAAATGCTTCAAGGTCCCGGTACTGAGCCTGGTCCAGCTTTAAGGTGCCGGCAACTTTCTTCATCGATTTGATCTGGGCATTTCCCCCTACCCTCGATACAGAGATACCTACGTTGATCGCAGGACGAATACCTGAATTAAATAAACCAGACTCAAGGAAGATCTGACCGTCAGTAATAGAGATTACGTTAGTCGGAATATAAGCTGAAACGTCACCAGCTTGTGTCTCAATGATCGGGAGTGCTGTAAGTGACCCTCCACCTTTAACCATAGGCTGACCATTTTTATCTTTTCCGTTTTTCAGACTGTCTGGCAGATCGTTCATCTGGCGTGCGATGTCATCGTTGTTTATAACTTTCGCAGCTCTTTCCAACAACCTGGAGTGGAGATAGAATACGTCACCCGGGTAAGCTTCTCGACCCGGTGGGCGACGAAGAAGTAACGATACCTCACGATAGGCAACAGCTTGCTTTGATAAATCATCATAAATGATCAATGCAGGACGACCCGTGTCCCTGAAAAACTCTCCGATAGCAGCTCCGGCGAAAGGAGAGTAAAACTGAAGTGGTGCAGGATCTGAGGCACTGGCAGACACAATAACTGTATATGCCATAGCGCCGGCTTCTTCAAGGGTCTTTGCTACGTTGGCCACTGTTGATGCTTTCTGACCAGATGCTACATAGATACAAAATACAGGCTCTCCCTTTTCGAAGAATTCCTTCTGATTGATGATCGTATCTATGGCGATAGCCGATTTACCTGTCTGACGATCACCGATGATCAGCTCACGCTGACCACGACCGATTGGAATCATCGCATCGATAGCTTTGATACCCGTCTGGAGTGGCTCACTTACCGGTTGACGAAAGATAACCCCTGGTGCCTTACGCTCCAGCGGCATTTCATAGGTGACCCCTGTGATAGGGCCCTTTCCATCAATTGGCTGACCAAGCGTATTGACAACCCTTCCGATAAATCCTTCTCCAACATTGATGCTGGCGATTCTACCGGTACGGCTGACGCGTGAACCTTCTTTAATGCCGTCACTTGAACCCATCAATACCACACCCACATTGTCTTCTTCAAGATTCAATACGATGGCCTGAACGCCATTTTCAAACTCCACGAGCTCACCAGACTGTGCCCGATTCAAGCCATACACGCGGGCGATACCATCCCCCACTTGAAGTACGGAACCTACTTCTTCTAATTCCGCTGCACTTTGAAATCCGGATAACTGCTGTTTGAGTATCGCTGATATTTCATCAGGTTTTACATCCACCATGATTTTTTTTATTTAGATGTTGATCGTTATTAGTATTTGTGTATTATATAGCTGCTTGATAATCCTTTGATGAAAACTCTTTACGCAAGAGGTCCAGTTGATGTTTGACACTGGCATCATATAATTTGTCCTCGAAGGAAATGACAAACCCGCCGATCAGGCCTGCATTCACCGATGTCTTGAACTGAATATTGCCATGCGTGAGCTTACTCTCTACCAGTTTCTTCCTTATGGCTTCAAGCGTTTCTGATGATAATGCCTCAGCTGAAACAACCTCTACGATCGATATCCCTTTGATCACGCGATACTGATTGACAACTTCAGTGGCAATCTCGCCCAAATAGGCTTCTCTGCCTTTTCTCAGAATAATTTCAATAAAGGAATGAGTCATTGGATCCACCTTTCCTGAGAAAATGGCATCCAGGACTTTTCCCTTTTTATCTGAATTGATAATCGGGCTTTTCAACAATAGTGCTACATCCTTCAGTTTAGACACTTCCGCAAAGAAGGTCATATCCTCCACGACCCTGTCAAGCTTGCCTTGCTCACCGGCGAGGTCAATCAGGGATTTGGCGTATCTGGATGCTATCCGGTATGAAGACATTTTGTTTAGGAAATAGGAGTTAGGAAATAGGAGTCAGGAAATAGGAGTTAGGAAATAGGAGTTAGGAAATAGGAGTCGGGAAATAGGAGTTAGGAAATTAGCTGAGTTTAATGTCATTGACTAGTTTCTCTACCAGATTCTTTTGCTCCTGTGTCTGACCCATTTGCTGACGGATCAGTTTTTCGGCTATGTCAATGGACATCTGACCTACCTGGTTTTTAACTTCAATAATAGCTTTGTTCTTCTGGTTTTCAATTTCCTGTCTGGCATCAGTGACGATTTTCTGAGCTTCCAGTTTAGCCTTATCACGTGCTTCGGAAATCAGGTGGTCACCGGTCAGCTTGGCTTCACGCAGGAGTTTTGCTCTTTCTTCACGGGCTTCATTCAACAGGCGCTGATTGTCATTGTTGAGTTGTGCCATTTCCTCCTTCGCCTTCTTAGCTTCGTCCAGGGCAGATTGAATATCGTCTTCACGTTTTTTCAATGCATCCTTGATCGGACGGAAAGCAAACTTTCCAACCATGATCCAGAAAGCGATAAAAATAATCGTGGTCCAGAACAGCAAGCCTATTCCCGGACGGGCAACGGTAAACTCTGAAAGAAAAAAGAGATCCATAGTTTATTTTTTTTCTCTCCCGGTTGATCGCAGGAGTTTTTGATTTTTTTAAAAAGATTCCAGAAGCCCGGCCAATCGCAAGGCATCTGGAATAATTCGTTGTTGCAATTACTTTACAAGGAAAGCCATGATGATCGCGATCAGCGCTGCACCTTCTACAAGGGCTGCTGTCAAGATCATGTTTGCACGGATATCACCAAGTGCTTCTGGCTGGCGAGCGATAGCTTCCATAGCTTTTCCCCCGATTGAACCTACGCCGATACCTGCACCGATGGCTGCTAATCCCATACCAATTGCTGCGATAGAACCTGTCATGTTAATGAGTATTTATTGAGTTAGTAAAATGCTTGTTTATGTGTTGATCCGTTGATAGGTTTATGCGTTCATTATTCTATCAAAAACCTTCATTACTCCTTATTCAAATGGCACCTGCTCAATCGCACCCTCTGCTCTATACGCTATGCCAATTAGTGCTTTTCAGCATGGTGATGCTCCTCTGTCGCTGCGCCGATATAGGAAGCTGTCAGCAGGGTAAAAACATATGCCTGTATAAACGCCACCAGTAATTCGATGGCCATAATAAATATGGTCAGTGGAATAGAAACGACCGCTCCAACAACACCTCCTCCCAAACTTTCACCAAGTTTTCCAAACATGAAGATCAATCCAACAAATGCCATCACCACGATATGGCCGGCAGTGATGTTAGCAAAAAGACGCAACATGAGGGTGAAAGGCTTAATGAACATACCTAGTATCTCTACAGGCGTAAGTATCAAAATCTTGATGATCGCAGGAACACCTGGCATCCATACGATATGACTCCAGTAGTTTTTATTTCCATTGATGGTGACCACGATAAAGGTGATCAATGCCAGCACGGCTGTAAAGCCAAGGTTACCCGTCACATTGCTTCCTCCCAGAAATGGGATCTGGCCAAAAAGGTTGAGTCCCAGAATAAAGAAAAACAAGGAAAGCAATAAGGGTAAAAACTTTTCCCATTTAGGGCCTAGAAATGGTTTAGCCACTTCATCCTGAATAAAAATGAAAATGGGCTCCATAAAGGATTGTAATCCTTTAGGGGCCATGCTATCTCGTCTTCTGTAAGCTGCTGCAATGCTAAAAAAGGCCCAGCCAAGCAACAAAGCAATGAGCATCATACTCACTACATTTTTCGTCAGTGAAAAATCATAAAATGAAGTAATTCCGCCTCCGAAAAGTCCGCCATCAGCAGTGCTTTGCGATTCTAACAAATAATGTTTGCCTTGAAAACAAGCATAAGAAAACTCCTTGTTCTCACCGTCCACCATTTTGGTTTCGTGCATAAATCCTTCAAGGGCCACTTCACCGGATGGGAAAGAGGGTTCTTGTATACGTTTTACTGCACCTTCATCCAACACATAGTTATTATAGGCAGTGCGGCCTTCACCGTGACCAAAGAAATCAAAGTTGAATCTGTCTGAGGAAAAGACATTCCAGCCATGACCTTTTGCGTAGAGGATGCATGGAAGCGGAAAATTGAATGACCCTATGCTATATACATTGGCATCAGAAATATGGTGAAATGCCGTTGAGGTGGCGTCATATTCCGTTTCCTCCACATCTCCATGAAAATGGCAGGCGTGGGCTTCATGCGGGGCTTCCCCATGCATTTCGCCTTCATGTCCAACAGTAGTGGAGTCTGAATGGGCTTCCTGGCCTGAGGTGTGGCTAGTTGCCTGGTGGGTGGTATTGTGCTCCTGGGCAGCCAGTGATACCGGAAAACCGGCGACCATGACGAGCGCCGGAATGAGGTAAAAAAGTGCCACTAAACTTCGTAATTCCTTCATTTTCTGAGGGTATTCTTCAAATCAGGCGCAAAGGTAAGAAGAAAGGGTTGTGTAACATATATTAGGTCCAAATCTTTTTTAGGATATGGCATCTTGCACCTCAACCTTTTCTGAATAGAGATCTATCAACGCCTTCAAGCGTATATGCACGCTGATGGGTGCCATTTTTACCCTGTCCATCAGGTAATTAGAGCTAAAGTGCCTTTGCGGTTCTTACCTTAGATCCCAATATGCTATTTCAAAAACTGGCCTTTCCGTTTACCCTGTTACTTTGCTGCATCTCCGGCATGGCTCAACCTGTCGAATTTATTCTGCAAACGGATCTCCTTCGTCCCGTAGCTGGTTATGTGGCTTTCTCGGATTGCGCAGTGGATATGAACGGGGATCAACTGGATGATGTCGTGCGTGTGGGTAACAAAGATATTTATATTGATTATCAGCAAATTGATGGCTCATTTACCCAACGTTTTTTTCAATACCGATCCAGTCTCCCCCCAATTGGAGCATTTGCGCCGGTGACCTGGATAACAATGGGTATAACGACTTGCTTTTCGGCAATGAACAAAGTGTATCCTTCCTAAAAGCTAATTCAAACGGCAGCCACTATACTGAAACTGTTATGCCCGGCTATATTTTTAGTCAGCGCTCTACCATGGCCGATATTAACAATGATGGCTGGCTAGATGGTTTTGTCTGCCATGATCTAGACCAATCGGTACCCTATAAAAATGATGGTGAAGGAAATATGACTCCAGACATAAATTTGATCCGGACTGCTGACAGACCAGGATCTTATTCTGCTATCTGGACCGATTATGATAATGATAATGATATTGATCTGTATATCACCAAATGCCAAGGGGGAGCTCCCCCGGGAAATATCAACTGTACAAATTTACTGTACCGAAACAATGGTAATCATACCTTTTCGGAAGTTGGAGCCCTTACCGGAGTGGATGACAATGCACAGTCATGGAGTACCGTTTTTGAAGATTTTGACAATGATGGGGATTTCGATGCCTTTATCGTAAATCACGATTCCCAAAACCGGCTCTTTCGTAACAATGGGGACGGCACGTTTACAGATGTCATCTCCATGTCGGGTATAAATCCCAGCGACCTCGGGGCCTATGAAAATGCTGCCGGAGATTTCAACAACGACGGTTTCATCGACATCTTTTCTCAATTGCAAAACGAATTGTATCTCGGTAACGGCGACCTGACCTTTACAGGGATCGATGCACCTGTGATGCCGGGGGCTATTGCTGATCTCAATAACGATGGCTTTCTTGATGTCTTTCGCCTCAATCAGGCCTGGGTTAACCAACCAAACAATAATCACTGGATTAAGACTTCACTTTTTGGTATAGCAAGTAACCGGAATGGTATCGGCGCAAGGATTGAAATATATGGACCTTGGGGAAGACAAATCAGAGAGGTTCGCTCAGGCCAGAGTTATAGCCCTATGAGCTCACTCAACGCTCATTTTGGATTGGGACCTAACGAGATATTGGATTCTCTCAAAGTGTATTGGCCTTCGGGAATGGTAACCAGGCTATTTAATCTCACAGCAGACAGCTTGTATCTTATTCCCGAATTACCTTGCATGGCCCCGCCCAATGGACCAATCGTTGAAGGCTCGAAGTCTATTTGCCCCAATACTACAGTTCAGTTATTGGCCGCTCCCGGGTTTTCAAACTACCTATGGTCCAACAATCAAACCGGCCAAATACTTTCAGTAAGTGATGCAGGTCATTATTATGCTATCTGTACGGACCTAAATGGTTGTGCTTCATTAACCCAACCGGTAGATATAGAAGTAATAGCAGATGTTGCTCCCCTGATTTTTTTACCCGAAGGCAATGTCATTTGCGAAGGGGACACCCTTATTCTGACGGCCTCTGAAGGTGAAAATTATACTTGGTCAAATGGCGTCACAGGAACACAAACCTTGGAGGTTACCCAAACTGGAGAATATTCCGTTGCTATAGATGCGCTATGTTTTGAAGGGCAATTGGAATCAAATCCTTTGCATGTCGAAGTATTAAGCTCTGCGCCACCTGTGGTAGAAGATGTTGTAATCCTGGCCGGTGATTCCGTTTTACTGACCGCAGAGGGAGTCAATTGTGAATGGTACGATCAGCCCTTTGGCGGTGCGCTTCTTTATTCAGGCTCAACATTTCAGACCATGCCACTCTCTGATGCTTCAACCTATTATGTGGAAAGCCACTTTCTCTATCCCGGGAGTCTCCAAGATGGAGGTAAACCAGACTCCACAGGCGACGGTGGAATACCCTCGCAAGGAGGGTATTTGTTCTTTGAAGCCTGGCAGCCTTTTACTTTAATTTCTGTTACGGTATATGTCCCTGAAGGAGGTGCTTTAGGATCGCGCTTCGTTCAGTTATGGTCCGGAGATTCACTTTTTGCTACAATGCAATTTGAACTACATCCCGGTGTCAATGTATTTGAATTGAATTTTACTGTTCCTGTGGGCCAATTCACACTTCAATGTCAGCAAGGCAATTTATGGCGAAATTCAGGAGCGCTTGATTATCCTTACCCAATTGGTGATGCAGGACAAATCACCACCTCCTCTTTTGGGAACAATTTTTATTACTATTTCTACGACTGGAAAATTCGAACACAGGACTTTGAATGTATTTCTGCCAGAACGGAGGTAAATGTGATTTTGTCCGGAATTGAAAACATGGATTTAAGTTCAACCGTAAAAATGTTTCCAAATCCTACATCAGGACTTTTACGTGTTGACCTCGAAGACAACCTCACTGATGCAGGGAGTTTCAGAATATTAGATAGCTATGGCCGGGTGGTGGTGAGGGAAAATTTTCTCTTTGCGGATGGTATTCAAATCAGCCTGGAACCATTTCCCGCAGGACTTTACCTATTCCAATGGAATCGTCATGGCAAAATAAAGTGTGGGAAAATTGTTAAATTTGATACTTACTGATTTTAATAGTTGAGTTGGGTCCCACCTTGCATCATGTTTGATTTATTAACTGAATCTACACCGGATGACTTCATTCTGCCTAAAAAGGGTCGGTTCAGTGCACAATTTTACCTGTTTGGCAATATACTTTTGGTCACAGCCACTTTATTCCCCAGTTTTGGTCATATCTGTGACAAAAGCGATTGCATGCTTTGACATTTTGGTTTCAAGTAGGTATGAAAAAAGTGAACCTGATAGCACGTGGCTTTTACATTATAGTGTTACTACTATGCCTGCATCATACTGGATCAGCAAATCCTTCAGGAATACAGAATACTCCTGCCATTAAGAATAGCATTCTCTTATTCAATATAACCGGTCAAATCACCCAACCTCAAGATGGTCAAAATAACGGGGCAATAAATATTACTGTTTCTTCACCCGGTTCATATTCATACAATTGGTCTAATGGAGCCAATACTGAAGACCTTTCTTCACTTGCTCCGGGCACATATTCTGTTACGGTTTCAGCAGGAGGTAACTGCATTCAAACTGAAAGTTTTATTGTTACCACTGGGTCATGTAGCATGAGTGTCGCGATTTCTGTTGATGTACCTAATCCGGGCATAGTATGTGTTGGGGATAGTATAACCATTTCAGCTATCGTTACAGGCGGAACAGCTCCATTTACATACAGTTGGTCAAATGGGATTACAACGTCTAGTTTTACTGTTCTGGCACCATACTCTCAAACGCTGGTATTAGGTATTACCGATGCGGAGGGATGCACCGCACTTGCTATCCAGCATATCAAAGTCAATGTATGGGATTTTTATATTGGCTATTCAGGCATTCCCGCATGTCAGGGTGATACAGTGGCATTGATCATCGCTACGACCTCTTATTTACCAGGAACAAACTATCTCTGGTCAACCGGTGAAACAACCGAGGTAATTATGTAACTACCTCAGGAACCTACTCTGCTACTATCACCCATTCTACCCTTTCATGTATAGCTTCAGATACGGCCATCATCACGATACATACGGAACCAATACCAGAACCTCTTATTGTTGGGCCTACATTGCTTTGCGCCGGACAGACTGCTACACTCTCGGTCATCGGAGGACCATTCAATAGCTATGCCTGGTCAACCGGCGAGAACACGCCAACCATCGAGACATCCGGCCCCGGATTATACACTGTATATGTAGAAAATGCAGTGGGCTGCATCGGCGTGGATGACCTAGAAATTCTTTCCGGGACCCTTCCCCCAATACTCAACGCTCCCGATCCTATCTGCTCCGGCCAAAGCACAATCATTGAGGTGCTTAATGCTTCACTTTTCGAATCTTTCCTTTGGAGCACTGGTGAAACAACTTCTTCCATTATTGTGAATACCCCTGGGACGTATTCCGTTACAGCAACCGCGCCAGGTGGATGCTCAGCATCCGAAATTGTTGTTGTGGAAAACTCCGGTGCGACTATAGATTTAACGGGGATCACCTTGCCAGTCACGTCGTGTACCAATCCGAACGGATCAGTAGATTTGACGGTAACCCCATCAGGAAGTTATACTTTTAACTGATCGAACAGCCATTCCACTGAGGATATATTCAATCTCTCCCAAGGCAATTACACAGTGACGGTTTCAGATGCCGGAGGATGTACTGCCAGTAGCACTTTTACAGTAGACAACAATACTCCGTCACCAGTTTCCACAGCTATCTCTACTCCGTCCACATGTGACCTGGCCAATGGCAGCATTGATCTGTCTGTCACTCCACCTGATTCGTATACCTATGTCTGGTCCAATGGCCAAACCACAGAAGATATTGCAAGCGTTTTGGCAGGTACATACAGTGTGACCATTACTTCTGTTACTACAGGATGCTCTTCGACCGCTGCTTACACGGTCACAAATGATAATCTTCCAATAACGATTACAGGAAATATCATCCCTCTTACTTCCTGCGTCACCTCCAATGGAGCAATTGATATCACACCTTCACCAACCGGAACCTACACGTTTATTTGGTCCAATGGAGCTATGACGGAAGATATTGTTAATCTTAACGCCGGCAGCTATACCGTCACGGTATCTGCAGGTGGAAGTTGTATTGCAGTAGGTACGTTTATTGTTTCAAATAATACCAATCCACCCGATTTTAGTATTTTAACAAGTCCTGCTACCTGCGGCCAAAATAATGGAGCGATCGATCTCACATTGACCCAAGGTGGAAATTACCTTTTTCAATGGTCCACAGGTAACTCAACAGAAGATTTATCGGGCATTCCTGCCGGAAACTACTCGGTGACGGTAACGGATATCTTGAGCAGTTGCACAGGAACCGCTGATATCATCCTTCCTGATGATCAAGTGATAATAGGTATCACCGGTACAACAATGCCAAATACGCAATGTGTGGGTAACAATGGCTCAATTGACATCCTTGTTGAACCTGCCGGAGTATACACATATCTCTGGTCAGGTGGGGAATCAACTGAAGATATTACTGGATTACCGGTAGGGTCTTACGCCGTAACGGTTACGCTAGGCTTGACCTGTATGCAATCGAGCACATTTGAGGTTACGGAAATCATTGAACCTATACAGATCAACGGAAATATTACCCCCAATACCTCATGCGTTCAGCCGAATGGGGCCATTGATGTTTCAGTTACTCCCTCAGGAATATATTCATATGTATGGTCCAATGGAGAAGTGATTGAAGATATCATCAGTATAACTGCAGGTGTATACAGCATTACGGTTACCGCGCCAAATGGATGCACGGCTTCTGAATCATTTACTGTTTTAAATCAGAATTCAAACTTTATGACCTCCGGATTGGTCATTCCAAATTCTTCATGTGAGGTCCCCAATGGCGCGATTGATCTGTCTGTTTCTCCACTCGCTACGTACGCTTTTATCTGGTCAGATTCGGCAATCACTGAAGACATAGATAGCCTGTCTTCGGGATCTTATACTGTAACCGTAATCGACCAAACAAACTGTTCCTCAATTAATACATTTTTAGTCCCGGACAACACCATCTCCCCTTTCCTGGATGCAAATGTCACACCAGCAATATGCGGAACAAATAATGGAGCCATTGATCTCACCGTTATTCCTGCCATCAATATGATTTTCGTTTGGTCGAATGGAGTAATGACTGAAGACTTACTGGACATTCTTCCAGGAAACTATAGTATCACAGTTACGGATACCCTAAGTGGATGCAAGACATTGGATACGTTGAACGTCCCAAACCTGAATACTAACTTCTCATCTTCTGCTGTGCTCAGTCCAAATACATCATGTGACAGTCCGAATGGGGCTATAGATCTGACTGTATTGCCAACAGGGGCATATACGTTCGTCTGGTCAAATGGAGCCATAATAGAAGATTTGAACAACTTGGGGAGTGGATCCTATTCGGTCATTATCACTGATAATACCTCATGCTCTTCGACTGAAATGTTTTTGATTATAGACGATTCCCCTGACATCATGATTACCTCGCTGATTACACCCTCTTCTTGCGGGCTGAATAATGGGGCTATAGATCTCACCATTTCGCCTACGATAGGAAATACCTTTATCTGGTCAAATGGGGAAATAACTGCAGACCTTCAAAATCTCTTGTCCGGTGAATATATACTGACAGTAACGGGAACAGGAGGTTGTTCGGTCATTGACACATTTCAGGTGAATGATCAAGGCTTATCGATTACTCTTCAGGGAATACCCACTGCAAATAACAGCTGCAGTGTATCAAACGGGAGTATTGATCTCTCTGTCATTCCAAATGGCGTATACACCTATCTCTGGTCTACAGGAAACACGACACAAGATGTGAGCGCCCTGGATTCAGGCACCTATTTGGTTACAGTTTCAGATAGTAATGGCTGCTCGACTTCTGCGGCTTTTACGGTTGATGATTTAACACTCATCCCAGTTATTAAATCAACGATTATCCCATCCACCTGCGGAAATAACGAAGGAGAAATTAGCCTGACCATTTTACCTGCAGGAACATACTTGTATTCCTGGTCAACAGGAGCAACGATGGAAGATCTTACTTCCTTGGCGCCAGGCATATATACTGTTACAGTAACCGGATCAGGAGGCTGCACTTCAGCTACGACCTTGGAAGTGACAAATTCAGGATTACTATTTAGCCTGGATGCTACTATTACTGACAACACAGACTGCATCGGCTCCAACGGATCAATAGACCTTACAGTTACTCCGGCAGGAATGTATACGTTTTTATGGTCCGGCGGGGAAATCACTGAGGATGTCTTAAATCTTTCTTCGGGTACTTACAGCGTATCGGTTATTGATCAGTCCGGATGCTCCACAGCCAGCCAATATACTGTAGAGAATACGATATCTCCTTTGCTGGTTGAAGAAGTAATCACACCGGTGCTCTGCGGAGAAGCGAACGGCAGCATTGATCTGGATATAACACCCGCTAATGGAAATAGCTTTAGCTGGTCAAACGGATCCACCTCAGAAGATCTGGATAACCTCCTTCCCGGATCGTACAGTGTTACGATAACAGCCCTAGGTGGTTGCACATGGTCTTCCATTTATGAAGTCGAAGGAAGCGAAAAAATACAGATCACATTGGAGACAGATATTGTCCAAAGCGGAGATCAACTGATGACCATCCGTGCCAAAATCAATTTGCCTTTAACAGCAATTGACACCGTGATATGGCTTCCTGAATCCTTGTTTGATTGTGATCAGTCATTTTGTCTTGAACAGACGATCACCAGGCCGGACAAACGAACAGAAATAACCGTCGTGGCTATTGATACAAACGGTTGTCTTGCCCAGGCCCGTCTCATCCTGGAAGAACAAATCAATCCCGATGTGTATATCCCAAACGTCTTCTCTCCCAATGCAGATGGTGTCAACGATCTGTTTACGGTCTATGGCAATAAGGATGTCGAACTAATCCTTGAACTCCAGATTTTTGACCGATGGGGCAACCAAGTATTTGTCAATGATGAGTTTTCACCGAATGAAGAGAACTATGGCTGGAACGGTAGCTTCAGAAATGCCGAAATGAATCCAGCTGTCTTTGCTTACTGGGTACGTGTTCGATATACAGATGGGACTTCGGGTGCTTTTAAAGGGGATGTCACCCTGATTAGATAAAATATAGTACTGTCTACCATAACGGCGCTTAATGAAATTGGTATGGTTTTAAGATTGGTCGCAAAGGACTGGGGCTTTTGTTTTTGAGCCATTTTAATCCAGGGACACAATGAACCTTTCGACTAAAAATGAAAGCCAGGAACATATAGTTCCTGGCTTTCATTTTTAATATCAAAATCCATCCTATCGTGCGTAGGCTATCGCTCGTTTCTCTCGTATAACAGTCACTTTTACTTGACCGGGATACTGCATTTCGTTCTGGATCTTCTGTGAGATCATAAAGGAGAGATCATCTACAAACTCATCGGTGACTTTATCGCTTTCAACAATCACGCGAAGTTCTCTTCCGGCCTGGAGCGCATATGCTTTTTGAACACCCTCAAATCCCATTGCAAGATCTTCGAGATCACCGATACGCTTGAGATAACTTTCGAGGATTTCGCGACGGGCTCCCGGGCGAGCGCCACTAATCGCATCGCATGCCTGTACGATAGGCGATATGATGTTGTCCATCTCAATTTCATCGTGGTGGGCTCCGACAGCATTACAAACAAATGGTATTTCACCATGCTTTTCGCAGATCTGCATGCCGAGGATAGCGTGTGAGAGTTCTGATTCTTCTTCTGATACCTTACCGATGTCGTGGAGGAGGCCGGCACGTTTGGCCAGTTTAACCTGTTTTGGATTGAGGCCGAGTTCGGCGGCCATGACCGCGCACAACTGTGCTGTCTCCAGACTGTGCTTCAATAGGTTCTGGCCATAAGAAGACCTGAAACGCATACGTCCCACCATTTTAACGAGATATGGATTGAGGCCGTGTATATCTAAATCGATAACCGTACGCTCTCCGATCTCCACGATCTGCTCATCCATTTGTTTTTTGACCTTGGCCACTACCTCTTCAATACGGGCAGGGTGTATTCTACCGTCAGCGACTAGGCGTTTTAAAGCGATACGGCATATTTCACGACGAATAGGGTCAAAACTGGAGATGACGATAGCTTCCGGCGTATCATCAACTACGATTTCTGCTCCTGTTGCTGCTTCGAGTGCGCGGATATTACGTCCTTCACGACCGATAATCTGGCCCTTGATATCATCTGATTCAAGGTTGAATACAGAGACTGTATTTTCAATCGTGTATTCTGCACACATCCGTTGGATGGTCTGGATCACAATCTTCTTGGCTTCACGGGCAGCATTGGCTTTGGCGTTGGCTACTGCTTCCTTCTCTACTGCCATTGCTTCAGCTTCGGCTTTGTTGCGGATCGCTTCGATAAGTTGATCTTTTGCCTGTGCTTCTGTGAGTCTGGCAATGGTTTCAAGCTCCTTGATGATTTTTTCAGTGGACATATCAAGCTCCTCTTTACGTTTGGCCACTACTTTCAATTGCTTCTCAAGGTTTTCTTTGATAGCCTTGATTTCTGATTCCCTTACTTCAAAGCCTTCCGCCTTGGCATTGATTGCCTCCTGCTTGATTTTTAAGTCATTTTCTTTATTGACAACATCCAATTCCCGCTCCTTCAATTCAACCTTATGTTGTGCTTTCTCGGTTTCAAACTGTCCTTTAAGGCTGTTATACTTTTCCTTTGCTTCCTGGATTTTACGGTTCTTAATGCTTTCGTGCTTGGCATCTGCCTGCGACAGCAATTTCTCCGCTTTCATTTCGGCTTCATCCATGATGCGCTTGGCGGTGAGCCTGGCTTCCTGTATAGCAAGATCGGCCTTCTGGTTGCTATCTTCAAGAAGACGCTTCTTGCCCCCTTTAATCACTAAAGTGGCCACGAGGTAACCTATGACCATCCCCAGAACACCTAGTCCCCCGGCTAATATAAATACGTTCATTTACAATAAAATTTTAGGTCAACAAATATGGTTTGCCGGCCTCAGAGCAGAAGTGGGTATCTGGAATTGCAGGTAAAGACTAATCCACTGATTGAGCTTCCAGCACCTGTAATTGGTTCCGTATATCAATCAATGTATTCCAGGAGGATTCGTCTACCATCCTGGACTGGACTTTATGATAATCGACAGCATAGGTGAGCAAGGCCATCAATATGCAATCCTGAAGATCCTTTTGGGTAAATTCTGATTGATATTGTTTAATGCGGGCATTGATTTCTTCAATTGCTTTTGTCACATACACTTCCTCTTCTTCAGAAACCTTGAGAGGGATTTTAGTACCGGCTATATTTGCTTCTATCCGATTCATATATTATTTATTCTCCAATAAGGATTCAACCTGTGGAATACATTTTTCAACTTCTTTCATGATACCCCTGATTTCCTTTCGGGTCTCCGTTTTCCAATGATCTAATCCTTTTGTATCTCTCAAAGATTCCTGGTTTATCATCTCCAGTCTTTTACTAAGCGTTTCCTGTTGTTTTATTGCCTCTTCCAGGCTAAGGGCCAATGATTTATTTTCAGTTTCAAGTTTTTTGTTCTTCTCTATAGCTGTACTATAGTCCTGCACCATCCGGTCCAGTCTTTCCTGTATATCCTTTATTAACTCGTTGGGATGATACATCGTTCGTTAAATATAACGCGAAAGTAGGAAAAAGATAGATATTGTTTTAAATCAATGTGTACCACCTTGATTTTTAAGGGTAAATGGCAGAAAAGGCGGAAGGGCAGAAATAGTTTAAGAGGTTGAAGGGGCTAAAGGGGCCTGACCAAAGCGAAACCATTTGTAGGGGTTCAAAATATTGAACCCCTACAAATGGTTTCGCTTTGGATATTACCTCCGGATCTCCGCCTTTACGCCGGCTATCAGTGCTTTCTGAACCTTATTAAACCACTGGTCGATCTCTTTGTCAGAAAGGGTGGCCTCTTTGTTCTCAATGGTAAACCGCAGCGCGACGCTCATCCGGCCCAGACCTAACTGGTCAGCATTCTTATAGATATCAAATACCTCCATCCTCGTCAGAGAATCACCAGCTGCCTCAACAGCAATCTGCTGAATCCTGTTATAAGTGGTATTTTCATCAATGACGATCGCCAAATCCCTAATGACTGCCGGGAATCGGTTAAGCTCCTCATAAAGCGTAGTCGAACGGCTTGCCAAGGCAATCAATGGCTCCAATAACAGATCAGCTGCGTATATGTCCTGCCGGATATCAAACCGGTTGCTGAGTTCTCCAGAAATCTTCCCGAACCTCAGGAAAGCAAGACTTCCAACGCTATAATTCAACCCAAACTCCATCCCACCGTTGTCCGTAAAACGCTCGATATTCCAGTTTTTGATCCCGAGTCTTAAAAGCAGAGAGTGAACAACAGCCTTTATGGTAAAAAAGTCAACACTTCTTCCTCCTCCTGTCTGCCAGCTGGATGGTTCCTGCTGTCCGGTCAAAGTAATGATCAGGTGCTCCGATTCCAAGGGCAACTCCTTTTCCTGCCTGTAAGACTTTCCGAATTCAAAAAGGAGGAGGTCCTCCTGTTTGCGGTTGACATTTCTTTTGACCGTTTCCAGGGTAGGTATAAGCATTTCAGGTCTGAGCAGATTCAATGACTCATTGGAAGTGTTGTGTATAGTCACCCATTGGCTACTGTCTGTCCAACTGATTTCATTGTAATACCCCGGTTGGGTCAGGGACATATTCATCGTTTCCAAAAATCCCTTTGAAGCCAGAAAATGTCCAATAAGTCTTCTGATTTTGTGTGCGTTATATCTGGGCTCGATAGCAATGGAGGTGTGCATCCTTGCAGGCAACGGCACATTTGAAAATCCATACACACGGAGGATCTCTTCAATGACATCAATCTCTCTCAACACATCTGCTTTATTCGTAGGTACATCTACAGACCACGATTGACCATCCTGGCTTTGATATTGCATATTCAGTGCTTCCAGGACTTTCTCTACCTCCGGAGCAGTGAAGGCTACTCCTGTCTTCTCACTTAACGTTTTTAATGTCAGCCTGACACGTACCGGAAGGACCGGCTGAGGATAGAGGTCAAATACTTCAGATGAAACTGTGCCACCGGCCAATTCCCGTAATAGATCGACTGCTCTTGCCAACGCTTTGAGGGTGATATTAGGATCTGAACCCTTTTCAAAACGTCTTGCTGCCTCCGTCCGGAGATTGTGACGCATACTTGAGCGCCTGACTGAACCTGCATTGAAATGGGCTGCTTCAAGAAATATAGTCTTTGTGTTTTCTGAAACTCCGGAATGAAGTCCGCCATAAACACCACCGATGCACATCGGATATCCTTCTGCATCACAGATCATGAGATCTTCCGCATGAAGTGTATACGCCTGGCTGTCGAGCGCCAGAAAAGGCGTTCCTGCAGGTTTTGTTTCTACGATGATCTCCTGTCCCTTGATTTTGTCAGCGTCAAAAGCATGTAAGGGCTGGCCCATCTCCTGCAGGACAAAATTGGTGATGTCAACTACGTTGTTGATCGTTTTTACGCCAATAGCCTGAAGACGTTTTTTAATCCAATCAGGTGATGGACCTATAGTAATACCAGAAACCAATACTCCTGAATACCTGGGGCATGCCTCGATATTTCGGACAGAAACTTTGAATGGAGATTTTGTGGAAGGCTTTTCAATATCAGGTATTACCGGCCAGGTTATCGGATGGTATATATTTTCCTGAACACTCAGAAATGCTGCCAGATCAGCTGCAACTCCGATGACGGATGTGGCATCAGACCGATTTGGTGTCAGGCCAATTTCAAAAATTGTATCAGACGTTATTTTGTAATATTCACGGGCAGGTGTACCTGCTGAAATGCTTTCTGGTAAAATCATGATCCCATCATGACTGCTGCCCAGGCCCAATTCATCTTCAGCGCAAATCATTCCTTCACTTACCTGGCCTCTGATCTTTGAAACCTTGATAGTCCATGGCTTCCCGGTGGCATCATACAATTCTGTTGCAGGCAGTGCTACCCAGACGGTCTGGCCGGCTGCGATGTTGCTTGCACCACATACAATGGTTGATGGAGTAGGCCCGCCAACATCAACTGTAGTGACAGATAGTCTGTCGGCATCGGGATGTTTGACACAAGTCAGGACTTTACCGGCTACTACACCTTTCAAACCTCCTTTAATCGATTCCCATGCTTCTATTTTTTCGACCTCAAGGCCGAGAGAGGTCAGTGCATCACTGATTTGTTCCAGGGTCAGGTTGAGCTTGAGATAATCATTAAGCCACAGTAAGGAAACCGTCATTTTTACTTCTCTTTTGGAATGTATAATCCTCACCCCATACCAGGGGCATTTAGGGCGGCAAAGATAAGTTTAATTTGAGCCTTAGGGTCGCAGGTTAATCCGCCAGATGAACAGTTGCAGCCTGTAAAACCGGAAAATTAGACCCATTGACGAGCGAAACGAAAGCGATAATTTCCATATCGTCCGCTACCCATATGTCCTCCAGGGTTTTACTATAGGTCTGACTGAATGTCTGTCCGACAGAGATACCATCCAGTATATTGGCACCGGTGGAGGGAGTTAGCATATCCCGAAGTACATGTTTGTGAACATAATCAAGTACGATACCGCCAGCCTCCAGATCATCCTGAGCATCAACGATACCGCTCTCGGTGAGCATAATCGATAACCGGATTTCACCCTCCAGTACCTCCTTTCCAATTCCATTTACGGTGACTACAACCTGGCGGGTAAGGGCATCATACGTCCTGACAATACTCAGTTCGATCGCTGGTGGAACCTGAATAGCGGAAGTGATCGCAGAGGCCCATTGATTGAGCCCAAGTTGAATATCTCCACTAACTGGTGTTCTGTTGACCACACCAGATGGATAACCAATCGGCAGGGAGAGATAATTAATTAATAATTCACCTTCATCTGTGCGCAAATCATAGTTCCCTAGTGGGAAAAACTGTGGGTTGGCGAAGAAACCTGCATGAAGTGAAACAGCCACCAGATTATTCGGAAACTGGGTTAAAAGATTCTCTAGTTCCCTGCTGCCCTTAGGGCAATTGGTACATCCCTTTCCGGTAAATTCTTCCAGTAATACAACGTGGTTTCCAGAAGGAACAAAGGGCTCAATAACCTTTTGTTGTTCATAACAGCTGGATAAAACAAGGCACAACAAAAAGACTCCGCTTGTAAGGAGCGGCAGATAAGCAGTGTATTTATTTCGATTTGACATTACGGTCAATTGATTAGGTCAGATTAAAAATTGGCACTAATGTTCAGCTTCACTCCGCTGAAGGCAGGTTCAAGTCTGCATATACCACCTGAGCAAACTACACCCTCTACCTGCTTGACATACCTCAAAGAGTAACGGGTAGAACCTGATGAATAGACTACACCCGCAGTTGGATAATGAAGTTTCTCTCCTTTTTTGCCATCCTCTTTAACAGAGGGGGCAATGTTGTACATATCCGACAACTCAAACAACCAATGCGGTGAAATGGAGAACTCTGCAAGGCCATAGATCCAGCTTCCATAGTCCTGTTTGGTAGCCATATATTGAACCTCTGTTCGCAATGATTTTTTCTGATCAAACTTGTACAGGAAATCGATGTATGGAGTGATAGCTTTTACAATAGGCGCACCAGCTTTACCCTGGTATAATTCCTGATCATATCGCTGATATTGGACACCACTAATCATCGTCCATTTCTTTGGTTTCTTGAGCGTAAACTGGGTAAACACTTCATCATAAATATTGCTGTGCGTTTCGGCTTCAGGTCTGGTGATGTGCGCATAATTGACAAGTATGCTGAGGTTTTTACTAATAGCATACCGCACATCCAGTTGTAGGGCTTGTTCATCAAGCTCTTGGGTGGCTGGTGCATATCGGGATGTGAGGCGATACGTATTGACTCTTGACATTGGGGGAAGAAAATTGATCATGCCCCTGTTACCAGTGACAAATGGATCTGCCCTGAAATTGAAATTGCTTGTTCGTTTATATTGCCCTGAAATACCAAGTCCTCCTCCTGCATATGACAAGGTGGTATAAAACACATACCCATCTGTGAGATTAAACTTGCCAACCGATTTTACACCCGTCCACAATGTACTAGTCGCGTAGTTGTCAAAGATCACCTCTTCTGTTTTATAGGCACCTTCAGCATACCATGAAAAGCGGCCTGCAGAGAGGGTATTATAGACAGACATAGCCACTGTGTTGTAAGGCACCGAATCAATAAAATCTTCTGGGGTATACTGGGCCAGGGTCCCTGCCAACGCTTCCATCTGGTCATCCGACAACGTCTTGTGAATAACACCAAAGCCGGGCGCAATGGATATTTTGTCTTTCTTCCCCACCGTCACAAAACCATCAATATTGGTACCGGTGAGCACGGATTCATATAAGCCAAAAAGATCCTTCTGTCGGCCTGCTATGCCCTTCAAGGTCCAGTTGGGCGTAAGTTGATAGTTTAATTTCAGGCCGACAAGTGCATTATCTATAAGCTGTGGCCTTTCTTCATAAGCCCTGAAAATGATACCGCTGCCAAACTGGTCATATATATAGCCTCCAAGCAGGGAAAGTTTACCAATTTTTTTACCTGCATACCACCGGCCGATACCTTGCGCAGTATAGGAATCTGTAGGATTGAGTAAGGCGCTGTTTTCAAAAATATCATACCGCATCCCAAAATCAAACCCGGCAATCTGGGCGCGCAAGGATAGCCATGTATCCAATCCTATCTGCTGACGCTCATACTGCGGAATACCCGGTGGTACGATCTTATCATCATAGATATAGAAATACGTATTATTATCAAGGCTTCCGGACAAGCTCAATTGCTCCTGAGAATAAACCAGGGAAGAAAGCGTTGAAAAGACTACAAGGGTAAGAATCCGGTACAATAACATAAACCTGTTTGATTAATGATTCGTTAAATAGGAAGGAATCCGGGAATCAATTGGCTTCAAAAATAGATATTTGACTGAAGGTAACAGGTCATTTCTTTACCTTACGGGAAGATTCCTAGTACATTTAAATAACCAAAACGTGAATAAATTACTGATTTTCTTTGCTTTAACTTCGTTTTCTTTCGGTTTTACGCCTTCCAGTTTGTCTAAAAAGTTGCCGGACATCACGATCACAGATCTTCAGGGTAAACCAGTGAAAATTCAGGAATATGCTAAAGAGAGCAAATACACGATACTGAGTTTCTGGGCTACATGGTGCGCCCCTTGTAAAAGGGAACTGGATGCAATTGGTGAATTATACCCTGATTGGACTGAGGCATATGATGTCAGGTTAGTCGCCATCACCATTGATAATGCAAGGGCGCTGACCCAGGTGAAGCCGCTGATCGAAGAGAAAGGCTGGGAATTCGACATCCTGGTTGATTCCAAGCAAGAGCTACAGCAGGCGCTCAATTTTCAGGCCATCCCTCAAACCTTTGTGGTAGACGCGGAAGGCAACATTCTCTACCAACATGAAGGCTATACGCCTGGCGATGAATATGAACTCGAAAAGATCATCAAGGAACTATCCGGGAAATAACCAATCTTTCATCCTGAAAAATCTTCTTTTAAGCTCCTGAAAATGTACCTGTTGGTAACAATAAATATTGTATATTTGGAAACGATGAATGGAGACATTTCTTCCCCCGGATTTGCTCTCTTTCATCAGCATAAATGTTTTAATATCGCTCCACTTTAACCCATTTTCAAGACAGATATTTATTTTCTAGCTCTGTGGCTGCATAGCTACCGGAACTTTTCTTTTTAGTATATTTAGATAAAATAGAAGCAGCGATGAGCGAGCATGTAGTTGATCTCCAGGAGTCCTTACGCGAGTATTTCGGTTTCAGTCAGTTTAAAGATGAGCAGGAAGCCATCATACAAACGGTGATGGAGGGCAGAGACTGCCTGGTGATCATGCCGACAGGTGGAGGCAAATCACTTTGCTATCAATTGCCGGCCTTGATGATGGAAGGAACAGCCATTATCATTTCCCCTTTGATCGCGCTGATGAAAAATCAAGTAGATGCTATTCGGGGATATAGCGAAGGAGATATAATAGCCCACTTTCTGAATTCTTCACTGGGCCGCAAGGAAATAGCCCAAGTGAAAGAAGATATCGCCAGCGGTGCCACCAAATTATTATACGTTGCTCCGGAGACCTTGACTAAGGAAGAAAACCTTGAATTCTTCAGAAACACCAATGTGTCTTTTGTGGCTGTAGATGAAGCTCATTGCATTTCCGAATGGGGACATGATTTCCGGCCGGAGTATCGCAACATACGATCAATGATCGAACGAATCGGAGCTAACATTCCGGTCATAGCCCTGACCGCAACAGCAACGCCTAAAGTACAGACGGATATTGTCAAAAGCCTGGAGATGAAAAACGAGCGAAAGTTCATATCCAGTTTCAACCGTCCTAACCTTTATTATGAAGTTCGCCCCAAACTCGGAAAGGACCAGACCATAAAAGAAATACTTCAAATCCTGAAAGGGAAAGGAGGTCCTTCTGCAATCATTTATGTGCAAGCCCGGAAAACAACGGAAGAACTGGCTGAAATGCTCAACCTGAATGGGATATCAGCAGCCCCCTACCATGCAGGTATGGATGCCAAATCGAGGGCGCATGTACAGGATTCATTTCTGAGTGAAGAAGTAAAGGTCATTTGCGCAACTATCGCTTTCGGGATGGGTATTGACAAACCAGATGTGCGTGTGGTGATCCATTATGATATTCCAAAGAGTATTGAAAACTATTACCAAGAGACGGGGCGCGGTGGGCGTGACGGACTGGAAGGTTCATGCTATTCCTTTTATGCCCCGAAGGACATCTATAAATTGGAAAAATTTCTCCGTGACAAACCTGTCGCGGAGCGCGAGATGGGAGGACAACTCCTTGAGGAAGTAGTCGCCTACGCAGAAACCAGCGGTTGCCGTCGTAAATTTCTCCTGCATTATTTCGGTGAAGAATATGATGACGTCAATTGCGGGGAAAATTGTGACAATTGCCGGTATCCGAAAGAAAAACACGAAGTAAAAAATGAAGTAAAGACGGCGCTTGAGGTTGTCATGAAACTTAAAGAAGGCTATTCTACTAAAGTCATCGTTGATTTTCTCATGGGCAAGTCCAGCAAAGAAATGAATGAGTATGAATTCAGCAAGCTTGAAGGATATGCGTCAGGTATTGAAAAAGGAGAGGTCTTCTGGTATTCTATAATGCGTCAGGCGTTGCTTGCAGGTCTGTTGGAAAAAGAAATTGAAAATTACGGAGTACTCAAAGTAACCCCACAGGGTAAAGCTTATATCAAGAAGCCGAAGAGTTTTAAAATTCCAATCAACCGTGATTTTTCGGAAGAGAAAATGGCCTCTGACGAAGCCCCTGCAAAGATGGTCGCACTGGATGAAGTGCTCGTAGCCCAACTTGAGGATTTGCGCAGGAAAGAAGCAAAGAAAAAAAGTGTGCCTACCTGGGCCGTTTTCCAGGATATCTCGCTACATGAAATGGCTACACACTACCCTATCAACATGGAAGAACTTTCCAGTATCAGCGGGGTATCCATGGGTAAGGCCCAGAAATACGGAAAGTCATTTATTGAGGTCATTAAACAATACGTCGAGGACAATGAAATCGAACGACCCAGTGATATGGTCGTGAGACAAGTCGCCAATAAATCAAGGACGAAAGTTCAGATCATACAATCGATCGACCGCAAAATGCCGCTAGAAGACATTCAACGGACCAACAACCTCGGCTGGGATGATCTCCTCGAAGAACTGGATATCATCGTCAGCAGTGGCACTAAACTGGATATTCAATATTGCCTCGAAACAGTAGATGAAAGCATCCAGGAAGAAATCTATGATTACTTTATGAATGCCACTTCAGATTCCTTCAATGATGCCTATCTGGCGTTGAAGGATGATGACATCACGGTAGAAGAGATCCAGTTAGTTCGGATAAAGTTTCTTTCTAATATAGCCAATTAAGGAGCCAGGTCACAGGAGGCAGGAGGGAGACGACTGATATGTTATTAGATTTTCTTCGCTGAACGTCTTACAAACATTATCCCACGTCTGACGCCTCTCGTCTCACGCCTCATACTTCGACTTGGCTCAGTACAAGCAACACTCACATCTGACAACTCTCATCTCACAATATTCAAAATGATCGAAAAAATCCACATTCTCAATGGTCCAAACCTCAATCTGCTTGGCAAGCGGGAGCTGGAGGTATATGGTACCATGCCATTTGAAGAATATGTTGAAACATTGAAGACGAAATATCCGGGTATCTTCATCACCAGCGTGCAGACAAATCATGAAGGTGTACTCATTGATCACCTGCACCAAATTGGTTTTGAAAAAAATACCGGGATCATTCTCAATGCGGGAGGCTTATCGCATACTTCAATCTCGTTGAGAGATGCTGTAGCTTCTATCGAAAATCCCGTAGTAGAAGTACATATCTCGGACATATATAAAAGAGAATCCTTTCGATGGCATAGCTACCTGACATCCGTTTGTGTGACCCAATTTACAGGTCATGGATTAGATGGCTATCGGATGGCGATAGACTTCCTGTTTAAAAAATAAAACATTCAGGTAGCTTTTATTTGCTCTTGATATATGGATCAGGATGATCAAGATGATGCTGCAACTGAGTGAAAAACTGGCCGGCATGGTATCCATCTGCAAGTCCATGGTGGAGCGTCAGACCTACAGGCATGTATCTTTCCCCATCGCGCTCATAATGTTTACCAAAAACAATCATCGGTACTGACGTATTCCCTGCTTTCCTGAACGGATGGCGAAACCCGGAAAAGGAAATCCAAGGTATCGGAGAGAAATAGATCCTGGCCAGGTCATCATCTTTCACATCAACCCCCTTGGTTTCTTTTTGCTTTTGAAATGTTTCTTTGGATTCAGCTATGAATCTACTGACGTCATTTTGAAAATTAAAGTACCCAAATCCAAAGGTTCCATCATCATACAGAATAGTTGACCCGGGATGAACAGTATGATAGCGGCGCACATTCCCGTCGTCATCAATACGGCAACGCAACTCTTCAATACCATTACAGGTCAGCGACCCCACATAAAGGAAGGCAAGAAAAAAAGAGTACTCATTAGCTTTTACGGTATTGTAAAACGAAGTAATCCGCATATCGCACATCAAGTCCCAGGTGGGATTGTCATATGAGGCATAAAAATTAAACAGTTCCTTTCGCTTCCATTGATCAATTTCGATGATATCGTACATGGCTTATTTTTTCAATTGAAAATCGGAACGATAATAAATGAGTAGAGACGCGATACATCGCGTCTCTACTCATTTTCGAATCAAACTTAAAACACAAAACCCACAACTCTCACTTTCTCACACTCTCACTCTCTTACCCTCTTACCCTCTTACAATCAGAAAGTGTATCTCAAACCCACTTGGGCCTGCCACCTGCTACTGAGACTAAAATCATTAAAGATGGATGCTGTCTGCGCTGTATCAAATCTGTAGGATGGTACGCTATTAGACACTGAAACACCAATAGGTTGTGCAAGGCCGGTCGTAGTGGCAATCTCCCGTACACCCCAATCTGAACTGATCAGGTTACCTACATTGAGGATATCGATACTCAACTGTATATTGCTGCCATTGCTCAATCCAAACTCCTGGATGACGCGCATATCCCAGCGTGAATACCATGGGCTCACAGCCCCGTATTTCTCAGCGATTTCACCTCGGTGGGCACTCAGGTATTCGTCCTGCTCAATATAATTGTTGAAGGCATCACGTTGCTGTTGCGCTGTGGCATCAGGGGTAGCAATAAAATCCATTTGGCTCAACTCACCCACAGTCGGTACGTACATGAGGTCATTTAGGCCTGAACCGTCATTATTGATATCGCCTGAATAGGTATAGCTATATCTTCCGCCTTGTGCAAACTCGGCAAACAAGGATACATGTGTAGCCCATGATTTGCCGTATGTAAATTTCTTGTACAAGGAACCTACAAACCTGTGCTTGTTACCATAAAGGGATGGGGCCAGTTCTGGAGTATTGGAATGCAACACATTGGCCGGGTTACGGTCATAAGCATCACTTGAAATCTCTGCATCGATCGATGCAGCGTCTTTTGAATCCAGATAGTTATATGCAACCATCCATCCAAAATTGCTGGCATACTCTTTCCTGACCTGGAAGGTGGCATTAAAGGAATAGCCTAGATCTGTATTGGTAAATATATATGCGTTAGTTGGTCCTCCAAAGTTCTGAACACGGTCATTATTTGTATAAATTGAACGTGAACCAACACCGGCCAGGGTGCCTGTCGGAGGTCTAAGTCCATAGTTACGCACCATGGCTGCCTGCATATCTTTTGTATAGATAAGGTCCATCGTGAAGGTATATCCATTGCCGATTTTACGGTCGTATCCAAGGTTGGTTCTCCAGACCTGTGGATACTTAAAGTCAGGGTCCGTCATACAGTAGAAAAAGGAATTGGGATTGGCGACCTGGTTACCGATCCAGACAAATGGGAACCGGCCGGTAAACAAACCCGTACCACCCCGAAGCTGTGATGACTGATCACCGTTGAGGTCAACATTAAAGCCAAGTCTTGGAGACCAGAGCGGAGTGGAGGCAGGCAAAACCGTTTGATCAAATGTAACTGGAGCACCTCCTTCATCCGAATAAACTATGGAAGGATCATAACAACAATTTCGATCAATGTTTTCCTGGATTTTATCTTCTGTATCAAAATACAACGGAATATCAGCTCGAAGTCCAAGGGTCAGTGTAAACTGATCAGTGACCGCCCATTCGTCCTGGGCAAAGAAAGCTAACTGTCCCATATTTGTTTCAGCAAGTGCCCAGGTATCATTGGTGTTGTTATTGTCAAAGGTTGTCTGTGCTGCAGTAACCAAAGCCGCAAAATCAGGCGAATTCACATAATCTCCAACATTGGCAAAATCTATGTCTGGTCCGAATGTGCCACCATAGGCATTCAGATTAAAAGAATTATCAAAGGAGAACTTCTCTAAGCTACCGCCGAGTGAGAGAGTATGACCCTTCACGTAGATATTGAAATGATCAGCTATCTGCAGGACCTGCTGATCTAGTCGGTTGTGAATTGAAAATGGTTCGTGACCAGCAACGATATAACGTACACCATCCTTAGCAATGCTCAGGACAGGGAATGGCGTTGAAAACGGATCACGACTATCTTTAAATTGTGTGAGGCCTACCTGGAATTTGTTGGCATACCTATTTCCAAAGATCGATTTCAACTCAATGATTCCGCCAAGAATATCATTATTGATTGTATAGCCTGAATTCTGGAATTGCAACGTCTGAAAATCAGGTCCTCTCCGGCCGATAGCAGATGGGTGTGCTGGTTTATCCTTATATGCATCCAGATAATTAAAAGTTGCACTCAATTTATGGTTGTTCCCGAGGTTAAAGTCAAATTTGAGGATAGCTTTCTGGTTATCGGTATTGTGCTTGTAGTTTTCGTATGCTCCTGAATTGTATCCGTACTGATTTAACAGTCCTGATACAAATTCAAGATCTGTTGCTGAAACCCTGGATACATTAGCCCCATCCAGACCATCGCGCTCCGCCAGGTTGTATGATCCCAGATCTGAGCGACGCTCGAGTTCAAAATTGGCAAAGAAGAAGATTTTATTCTTTACAATTGGCCCACCAATACTAAAGCCAGTCTGGAGCGATGTGAGGTCACCGCGTGTTACTTCCGTATCCTCTACTTTGACACCCAGCATACTCTTGTTGCGGTAGTAAGCAAAAACAGTTCCTGCAAGTTCATTGGTACCTGACTTGGTTACCGCATCAATGGAGGCGCCGGTAAACCCTGCTTGAGATACATCATATGGGGCGATGGCGACGGTGATCTGCTCGATCGCATCGAGAGAGACTGGTTGTGCATCAGCCTGACCACCTGGTGTTGCTGCATCAAGTCCGAATGGGTTATTAAAAATCGCTCCGTCCAGGGAGTAGTTGTTGTACTGGTCATTTCGTCCGGCAAATGAGCCGCCTTCAGCAGCCATAGGATTGAGGCGGGTCAAATCCGCAGCCGACCTTGTGATTGTGGGCATATTGCGGAGCTGATCATTGGTGATAAAGGTTGCTGCGCCGGTTCGGTCACTATTGATTACTGTCGCCCCGCTGGCGACGACTTCTATTTCGCCCAATTGGGTAGCCGATTCGATCAAGGTGACATCAAACCGGAGTTTCTCCCCCAGTTTGAGATAGATCCCTTCGACAGATTTTTTTTCATAGCCCACAAAACTGACTTCAAGCATATATGGACCTCCAACCCGCATATTCGGAATAGTATATCCTCCATCTTCGCGCGTGATCACGCCGTAGAGCGTACCTGAAGGGGTGTGGGTAGCCAGAACATTGGCTCCTGGTAGTGGTTGGTTGGAATTATCCATAACATATCCCGCAATGGCGGAAGAGGTCACCTGAGCTTTTAAGGAAAAGGACAGGCAAAAAATACCTAATAGGAGAAGTAGCTGTTTTTTCATTTGTTTTGTTTTTTAAAATGTAAGCAGAGGGTAAAATATTTGTACCCAAAATATAAATAATTCCAAAGTCAAAGTGAAAAAAAAAGATATAAAACGGCTTGGGGGAGAAAATTTTACATATTAAAACCGACCCATAGTAGTACCAGGTGATTCTTTCTTTGGACTAATCAACATTTGGAGGGAAATAGTCCTCTGGCAAAAAGGAACCGGGATTCAGCTTTTGAGGGGTTTGAATTTTCGAAACCGGCAATTGATTACTTCCGATGATTCCGCTTTGGCACAGGATCGTGGCCATGTCCACCCCAGGGATGGCAACGTGAAATCCTACGGAGACCCATCCAGATCCCTTTGAGCGGACCCCACTCTTCGATCGCCCCAATCATATAGTGGCTGCAGGAAGGATCGTATCGGCAATTAGCCCCGAGCAAAGGTGATAGTGTGAGCTGATATAGTCTGATAGGCCAGATGAAGATCTTTTTAAACATGGATTAGTAGGTATACGTCCAGGTAGTACGTCCAGGCTGAAAAATAGTATAATTCTTATGGGATTTATTCATCCTTATATCCATGATATTCCGCTGGTCATCGTAGAGTTCCAGTAAAATATCATTAGATAATGAACATTTTTTTGAGTGACTCAGCTTTGCTGGAAACTCAATATAACACCAGACTGCAAGAAAGTCGTCAGAGACTTCTTTGCCAAGGAAATCTGGAATAAGCCGCGTGCCATCTATATCAATAGTCAAATGCTTCCGCAGATAGGAGGCTATATATTCATTCGCTTCCTTTGATTCCTTTGGTGCTCCAATAAAAAGACCTGGAGCGCCTTCCATTCCAAGGGCACGCTCCAGGTCATCTATGAATATTTTTACGGACACTTCAAATGCTCCGGATTCTTCATTCCATCTCAGTTCGCAAAGGCTCACATGAATATCGTGTGCCTTAGTTGCAGAGACCCATGTAGAAAAGCAAGAGGAAAACAACACCATAAGGATGGTCGCTTTCAACCCCCACCCTGCCCGGGGCATTGGATACTGCATTAGTAACGGTAGTATTCAGGTTTGTAAGGTCCATCAGGTGTGACGCCAATATAAGAAGCCTGCTCTATCGAAAGCGTGTCGAGCTGAACACCAAGTTTGTCAAGGTGTAATCTTGCTACGAGTTCGTCAAGATGTTTTGGCAAGACATACACCTTGTTACCATATTGATCTCCTTTTGTCCAGAGTTCAATCTGGGCAATGACCTGATTGGTAAAAGAAGTTGACATCACGAAAGAAGGATGCCCCATGGCACAGCCCAGATTTACCAGACGGCCTTCTGCAAGCAACAGGATATCTTTTCCGTTGAC
>JAWXAW010000217.1:0-3509 GCA_034439675.1 Saprospiraceae bacterium
GGAGAAAGTACTTGATTTCATACCCGCGGATCGAAGGAATATCTTGTTTGGAAGCCCAGAGAGCAATGGAAATAATAGTAAGAAACTTCAGGAACATTTGGGATTCAACATGCAAATTGAGAGATCCTGGAGATGTCGAATTAATGAGCGATTATATATGATTTTATATTTATCCGCCCGCTCCGCCCGATCATATGCAATTCATTAAAAAAGACTTTCGCTTATCTTTACAACGAAATGAACGAACTGAGATCCATTTGCGTCTATTGCGGATCAGCTACAGGTGCAGATCCACTATATGCCAGAGATGCGGTGACTCTGGCGGGTATTTTTATTGAAAACAAAATACGGCTGGTCAACGGTGGCGGTAGTATCGGACTCATGGGTGTCATGGCCGATGCGATGATGAGCGGTGGAGGAGAGGCAACGGGAGTCATCCCGATCTCACTGAAAGAAAAGGAAGTAGCTCACAAAGGCATGACAGAATTAATCGTCGTCCCTGATATGCATAGCAGGAAGCTCATGATGGTTAATATGTCCAATGCCTTTATTGCATTGCCCGGTGGATTTGGGACCATGGATGAGGTCTTTGAGACGCTTACTTGGGCGCAATTGCATCTACACCAGAAACCTTTGATCCTGTACAATCCGAATGGATTCTATGATCTGCTGCTCGCACAAGCAGACCTGATGGTCAAAGAAGGATTTCTGAATACAGCCTCAAGGGCGCTGTTGATGTCGACAAATGATATACATCGTTTGTTGCCTATGCTTGCAACTTTTAAATCACCCACTTCAGACAAGTGGAGTAGTACAAGGCGGTAGAGATGTCGGACCCCAGCCATACCATCAAAGTCATTTTGCCCGGCACCTTTGTCAATCATGCGCATTGGTATCCTAAAGCTTTGAATGCGGCCATTCATCCGATGATCAATTTTTTCCTTAATCTGGACAATCAATTGATCATCGACCGTTATTGCCATCTGCACCCGATGGTGAAGCCTAAAAAACTGAAGGAAATCCTTGCGTATCAACCGGACTATTACCGGTGGGCAGGCGCTGATTTGATCAATGTAACAAATGCCGGTGGTCGACGACAAATGGTGGTGATTGAAAATAATAGTTGCCCTTCCGGGCAGAAATCAATGCCGTTGCCATTAGATCATATGGAGCAGGGCGGCTATCGTGACCTGATGGAAAAAAGTTTTAAACCCTTTTGTAAATCGCATCATATACCCCGCAATGCAACGCTGGCGGTGTTTTATGACAAAAACATCATGGAGAACAGTGGGTATGCGGCGGTGATGGCCGATGTATTTAAACGCCCGGTTTATCTGGTTCCTTTCCATGATCAAGATGAACATCCACATATACGATTCAGAAATGACTTTATAGAAATATTGACCGAGGGTCATCAATGGAAACCTGTTGCAGCTGCCTTCAGATATATCACCCAAAAGCCCTGGAACCGCCTTCCGATTCACACCGCTACTAAAATCTATAATCCTGTCATCGCTTGCCTCGCAGGGGGACGGAATAAACTGATCGCTTCAAAGGCTTACGATTCTTACAATAAGGAACTCAAGAAGCAAGGCCTGAAGATCAGGACACCCGAAACGATCAGAGATGTCACTAAGGATAAGATACCTCATTGGGTCAAACATTTTGGCGGACAAGCAGTCATCAAGGTGCCTTACAGTAATGCAGGACAAGGTGTGTTTACGATTGTCAATGAAGCAGAACTCACGGCGTTTATGAACATGGATTTTGAATATGCCAGATTTATCGTACAATCCCTCATCGGTAATTACCTGTGGAGTTCAAAAACCTCTTCCGGTAAATTTTTCCATCTGGGCACCATTCCGGATGCTAAAGGGGAAACCTTTGTATTTGATCTCCGGATGATGATATGTGCCACCCCTAAGGGTTTCAGGCCGATCAGTATCTATTCACGTCGCGCAGAAAAACCTTTAAGCAATGTGCTGCATGCCGGTGATCACTCTTGGGATATGTTAGGAACAAACCTCTCCCATCGAAGTGATTCAGGCGATTGGACTACGGATACTAACCGGTTGATCCTGATGGACAGACGGGATTTTAACAAACTTGGGCTCGGATTAGATGATCTCATCGAAGCTTATATCCAATCGGTGTTGAGTACGATTGCTATTGACCGGATGGCCAAAAAACTGATCAGCAGTAGAGGAAAATTTCGTACAAAACTTTTCACTTCACTCAATGATGACCCCTATTTGCTGAACGAAATTTACCAGGCCAAATGAAGCTGAATATGCTGGTCGTGACGGATCATTCGACACACACAGAATCAAATTCAGTGTACCAACTTTCTCGCGCACTACTACATGATACGCGATGTGGAACCCTGTGGGTTTGTAGTAAAGGATACCACCGCAATGCAGCATTTTTTGAAGGACTTCCAGATGCTGAAATCTATGCCTCGGAGGTTACTGATCTTTTTACCTTCGATGCCTCGGGCAGTTATTTTCAACAGGCTGTCTCTCCGCTGGATCGTTCGCGCATTGATGTTATTCTGGTCAGAATGCCTCAGCCTGTAGATGCTGCTTTTTTATATTCACTGGAAAGCATGGCGCCTCCACATCATATCATCAATAGTCCATCAGGAATTGTTGAAACGGCCACCAAGGCATTCCTGATGGAAGTATCTTATCTGTGCCCCCAGCCACTCATCTGTCATAGTATACAAGAGGCCATGGAGCTTAGCCGGCAAAAGGAAATAGTGCTCAAGCCCATGAATTCCTATGGCGGCAGAGGTATTGTACGACTTTCGATTGATCATTGTTGGAAAGAAAATGAACGATTGCCTCTTGATCGGCTTTCTTCGTTTCTTACCGATAGTCATTTCCCAATGGTGGCTATGAACTTCTTAAAAAATGTAACACAAGGGGATAAACGGACGATTGTGGCCAACAGGCAGATACTTGGGTCAGCGCTGCGTATGCCTGCGCCCGATAGCTGGATGTGCAATGTAGCGCAGGGAGGACATGCAGTCCTGGCTGAGGCGAATGAGGACGAACATATTATCCAGGAGATACTCACGCCGATATTGTACCGGAAGGGTGTTGTGATTTTTGGTTTTGATACCTTGGTAGATGATGATGGCAGACGGGTATTGTCGGAGATTAACACCCTGAGTATAGGTGGGCTGGTGCCGTTGCAGGAGATGAGTGGAAAGCCGGTCTTGAAAAGGGCAGCTTCTCTGTTGTGGGATTATCTTGTAAAGGAAGGCGAAAGCTGAGGCAAATGCAATCTCCGCCAGCCTGAAGTATTAAATAGACTGCCGCTAGATGGAGTTTTCTCCGCCAGATAGTACTATATTGAAATCTACTTAGATGGCGGAGCAAACTCCATCCAACGGCATTTTCCTTAGATGGCAGAGCAAACTCCATCCAACGGCATTTTCCTTAGTTGGCGGAGCAAACTCCATCCAACGGCATTTTCCTTAGTTGGCAGAGCAAACTCCATCCAAC
>JAWXAW010000218.1:0-8293 GCA_034439675.1 Saprospiraceae bacterium
GAGGACTATTTTAAACCCAATGTGCAATACTATTTGAAGAATTCATCGTTGTTCCAATTTTTTGGATTATTAATAATATATCTGGAAATTATTCGAATTGTCCACTTTGATCTGATAATGGTATCATGAAAATTACGTTGCCAAACGGTGTGTATGTCTGTATGAGTTCTAAACCACTTTGTCACTCCTATTTCAAATCCACGTATGATGCTGCCCAGTGATCCCGGAATAATGTGTTGATATCTGTGTTTTGGCTGATTAAACATACTCTGACTTGGTTGGGGCTTTTCATGATAATTTTGATTTTCTTCAATTTCAAAGATCCCATGGATATGATTGGGCATGATGATAAAATCATGTAATTTGACATGTGGGTAATGCTTTGGAATTTCAAGCCAGCAATTTAAAACCACCCTTCCTGCATCATTCAGGTACATATGGTTTTTGCTGATTGCACCAAAAAGGTTTTCACGATTTTTTGTACATATAGTAACAAAATAGAACCCTGGTTTTGAATAATCATATCCCTTCAACCGAGTTGATCTCCGATGATATTTTTGTCTACCTATTTTCATTAGTTGCGAAAATGATTTATTCTGATTGCTTCCCAAAGGACCAATGGGTCTGATCTATACTTTTCAAATGAAAGGAGACTCATGAAAATTATGTCCGTACAAATCATCCCTGGTCTTTAATAAGTGTCTTGAAATAGATGAAATGTTACCTTTGTATGAAATAAAAATCGTTTAACCATGAAATATTTTCTTCTACCATTCTTCTCTGTCGTGTTATTCATATCCTGTAAGCCATCGACGCCTGCGACTGAAGAAGCGGCGATGACGCCTGCTGCCGATACATCTGTCTCGACAATTGTTAATATCCCTGGATTGACCAGGCTTTGGGATACAGACAAAACATTGACCACCGCTGAATCCGTATTATATGACAAAGCCAATGATGTCCTCTATGTGTCTTGTATCAATGGTGTGCCCCCGGATAAAAAAGATAAGGACGGTTATATATCCAGAGTAGGTCTGGATGGTAAAATCAAGGACCTCAAATGGGTCACAGGTTTCAGTGCTCCCAAAGGGATGGGGCAATCAGGTAACACCTTATACGTCACGGACATCGATCGGCTAGTGTCCATCGATATCCCTACGGGAAAAATCAACAATACCTGGAAAGTTGATGGCGCAACCTTCCTCAATGATGTCTATGTTACTTCAGCCGGAACCGTCTATTTTACGGACTCCAATACGAGTACTATTTATACACTCGCTAATGGTAAAGTAGTGACTGTACATGCAGATGCAACTTTAGGCGGAACGAATGGAATATTAGTTGAAGAAAATACGATCTACCTCGCAGGCTCTATGTCCGGCAATGTCTACAGGATGGACATGACGACAAAAGCAGTTGAAAAAATAGCCACTGACGTACCTGGCGGTGACGGGATCGTGAGATATGGTGATGACCTGCTGGTCTCTAACTGGAATGGCCAGGTGTATCATGTGACCATGGATGGAGAAGTAACCCTCCTGCTCGATTCACAGGAAGCAAAACTAAATGCCGCTGACATTGAAGTGATCGCTGATCAAAATATCTTGCTGGTTCCTACTTTCTTCGGAAACGGGGTTACTGCGTATCAGTTGGCAGAGAATAAGTGAAAAACAGGAGAAGGGAGACGTGTCGAAGCGCAGCGCAGATCCCGCCATCATGAAATGATGCGGCGGGAAGGCGTGAGACCTGAGACGTGAGGGATTAAGGGAAGAAGGAGTGGTATATTTTCTCATGTTGATCCATGGCGATGTCGAGGGAAAAAGTCTTTTTTACGTGGGTATGACCTTTCATGCCTTGTGACTTCCAGTTGTCATTCTTCAGTAATGTATTAAGGCCTTCTTCAAAATTATCGGTTGCCGCATGGAATCCGAAGCGTGATGCAAAATCATCGGGATTGACGTAGCTCAGGATTGCCATTTGATGTGCTGCCGCCTCGAGATATGCATTGGGCAATCCTTCCAGGATAGCGCAATTCAGAAGTATCCATGATTTCTCCATGAGATCATGATGAAGTGCGTCGCGAAACTGATCTACAAATCCATGAAAGACTATGTTAGGCTGATGGTATTTCTCCTTCAATTGATGTTCATATTCGGGAACACGGCTCATGCCCGCAATATGAAAAGTGACCTCAGGAAATTTGTCTGCCAGCGAAAGAAATATTTCTGGCCGTTTGCGGGGATCCAGTCTCGACATCATCAGTACCTGCGGGGTGGCTGATTTTGTGCAGGACTCCGGAACCATAACAGGCGTGGGCAGAAAGACTGGTTCCTCTTTCAGTCCATATATTCTTTTAATCTTGGAGAGCATATATTGCGCCGGAGCATATACCCCATCCAGCTTTCTGACCGAATGACGGACTATAAAATTGGATTCATAGAGGTAATTTTTTATTACCTGCCATTTGTTTTTTGACGGATATAAAAAATCAAGATACCAGTCATGCGCATCTCTGGGGTAACGGACCGTAGCGATATGTCTTGCTCCCGGAACATGTTTCTTCGCAAGATATGTTCCAACCGATGGTTCACAGGAATGATAGATATCCGCATTGATCTTCTTGTACAACGCGCCACTGCTGAGGACATCTCCGGGCTTATAACTGAGCACCGTGATGCCATCCAGATTTTCTTCAGCTCTCTGGTCTAGACGCCGGGGGACAACTGCAAATACTTCATACCCTCTTTTGACCAGTTCCGCGCCAATGGTTCGTGTCGCTTTTCCGAAGCCTCCATATTTACCAAATGCAAAAATCTCAACACAGATGAGGCATATTCGTTTTGGTTTTGATTTCATTTATTATAAATGTTTGAGCATAGGGCAGAGAGCGTTGCACCCGGTCTGATGCGGAATTCTATTTGATTTATCCAATTAAACTTTTCCGCCCATTCGCTGTGCGAAGGGGGCGACGTGGGAGAGGTGATCATCCTCTTCCCTTCGACAAGCTCAGGGACCCGGCATATGTTTTGTTTAGACCTCTTTCCTTCGAAATGCTCAGGGACCAGCTATGTATTTTGTTTAGACCTCTTCACTTTATAGGCCATTTCTCTTTCGCCCGGTTGCTTAGCTGTCGCACAAGGATGAGCGCAAGCAGGTCGAAGCATCAGCCTCTTCCGCCAGCAAATAAGCAAAGCTTATTTGCAATCAGCTGATCATGTTTTTGAACCTCGGGCGCTTAGGTGTGATATCACCAAGGCGTTTCTTTTTGGCTTCTTCATAATCTTCAAAATTGCCTTCAAAGAATACGACTTCCCCTTCATCTTCAAATGCGAGGATGTGGGTAGCGAGTCTGTCAATAAACCATCGGTCGTGGGAGATCACCAATACGCAGCCTGCAAAATTTTCAAGGGCCTCTTCCAGGGCACGAAGGGTGTTGACATCAATATCGTTGGTAGGCTCATCGAGGAGCAGTACATTTCCGCCCTCGCGAAGCGTGATCGCGAGTTGAACGCGGTTACGTTCACCACCGGAGAGTACTCCGATTTTCTTTTGCTGATCCGCACCGGTAAAGTTGAACTTGCTGATATAGGCTCGGACGTTGATTTGTGAACCACCGACGGCAATGATTTCATTACCTCCTCCTACAACTTCATATACAGTCTTGTCAGCATCAAGGTCTTTGTGGGCCTGGTCTACATAACTGATCTGCACGGTTTCCCCTATGATGATTTCTCCACTATCTGGTTTTTGCTCGCCCATGATCATTCTGAACAGGGTGGACTTACCCACACCATTCGGGCCGATGATCCCTACGATAGCGTTTTTCGGAACTTTAAATGTGAAATTATCGATCAGCAAACGGTCACCAAATCCTTTGGATACATTATGGCATTCAATGATGACATCACCGAGACGTGGGCCAGGTGGTATAAAGAGTTCGAGTTTTGCTTCGCGTTCTTTGATTTCTGCATTTCGTAACTGATCATACGCATTGAGACGCGCTTTCCCTTTGGCCTGGCGGGCTTTGGGAGCCATGCGGATCCATTCGAGCTCATGATCAAGCGCTTTTTTGCGTTTGGATTCGACCTTCTCTTCCTGCTCGAGACGTTTTGATTTCTGTTCAAGCCATGTAGAATAGTTGCCCTGCCATGGAATACCCTCTCCGCGGTCAAGTTCAAGTATCCAGCCGGCTACATTGTCGAGGAAGTAACGGTCGTGCGTCACCGCGATGACGGTACCCGGGAAGTTTTTCAAAAACTGCTCAAGCCATAACACACTCTCTGCATCCAGGTGGTTAGTCGGCTCATCGAGGAGCAGGATATCAGGTTGTGACAACAACAACCTACAGAGGGCCACGCGTCTGCGCTCTCCTCCTGACAAGAGGCCAATGACGGCGTCTTCAGGTGGACAACGAAGGGATTCCATGGCAGTTCCGAGTTTGTAGTCCAGTTCCCATGCATTGTAATGGTCAAGCTTTTCCATGAGTTCGCCCTGGCGTTCGATGGCTTTCATCATGGCATCATCATCCATTGGCTCAGCGAGCTTCAGGTTGATGTCTTCGTATTCTTTTAGGAGATCTACAATATGCTGTACGGCTTCTTCAACTGTCTGGCGAACGGTTTTGGTCTCATCCAACAAAGGTTCCTGTTCGAGGAATCCGATCTTATAATCGCCGTCAAACCAAACTTTGCCATCGTAGTTGGGATCCTTACCTGCGATGATCTTGAGGAGACTTGACTTACCGGAACCATTGAGACCGAGTACGCCGATTTTAGCTCCGTAAAAGAAAGAGAGCCATATATTTTTCAATACTTGTTTGGAAGGAGGGTAGATCTTGCTTACGCCTTCCATGGAGAATATCACCTTTTCGCCGGCCATTTATGTGGTATTTGTTTAGTGCTTAGTGTTAAATGTTTAAAGGGCTTATGAGATTATAGGCTTAGAAGCTTATTCCTGCATTGATTGCCCGAACTTTTGGAGGGGCAAAAGTACAGAAAATAGACGGCCTTAAAAAGGCAATTTGATGGTGGATTGCAGTCCTGAATAAAGAGTTTCTTTAACAATTATATTTGTTATTCTAAATTAAAACAATAGTTTTATATTTGTTATTCTAAATAATAGGCATGAAACGCGACATTAATTTAAAACTTCGTTCGTGGTTACTTGAGCCTGATCGAAAACCATTGATCATCCAAGGTGCACGTCAGATTGGAAAATCCTGGACGGTAACCGAATTGGGGAAAAGTATGCCCGGTGGGGTTCATACCATCAATCTGGAACAAAGACCTGACTGGCATTCTGTATTTGATCTCAATCTTGATCCGAAAAGGATCGTATCCGAATTTGAAGTATTGCTCAATCGGCGCATCGTCCCGGGAGAAGATCTGCTTTTCTTTGATGAAATTCAGTCATGCCCAAAAGCGATTATCGCATTGCGGTATTTCAAAGAACAGCTTCCTGGATTACATGTCATCAGTGCAGGATCACTGTTGGAATTTGCCTTACATGACATTCCTTTTCCAGTTGGGCGAGTTCAATTGATGGACATGTATCCTATGAATTTTGGAGAATACCTGGAAGCAACTGGTCAATCTTCATTAAAAGATGTGCTGGAAGAAAAACCGAAACTACTCAGTCCTGCAATACACCAGAAATTACTAACCGAATTGCGTATTTATTTTTCAGTAGGTGGAATGCCTGCATGTGTTTCACAATATTTGGAAAGTGGAAGTATACTCCGTGTACGGGAAATCCAACAAGATCTGCTGGCTACATTCAGACAGGATTTTTTAAAATACACCCCCTTTGTCAATACACAATGCCTGCAGGAAGTCTTGGCTGCTGCGGCTCAACAAATCGGACAACAAATCGGTTACACTAAACTCTCATCTACCTTTACCGGACCCACCAATAAAAAAGCTTTTGACCTACTGACCACTTCAAAAGTATTACACAAGATCCCTTCAGTCTCCCCTTTAGCCATGCCATTGAATGGACATATGCACTCTAAAAAATTTAAAGCCGTTTTTCTTGATATAGGATTGTTGACAGCCATGAGAGGTGTTAATGGTGCTTACACCGGAGATTATCATGGCACATTCAAAGGATCGATCGCGGAGCAATTTGTAGGTCAGGAATTGATCGCTGCCAGAAAAGGCGAAGTGTTTTATTGGGTACGCGAAGCGCGCAACAGCCAGTCGGAGGTGGATTACCTCATATCGAGTGAAGATGAGATCAAACCAATTGAAGTGAAAAGCGGAGCATCCGGTCGTCTGCGCAGTCTTCACCTGCTTTTAAAAGAACATCCTTCTTTAAAACAAGGATATGTATTGTCTGACCAACCCTATAGTGAACTAGCTGAGCAACAAATAATATATATGCCGATTTACTATGCGGGATATGTTTGAATCATCAACTACCTACGTACAAAAGATGGTCTTATCTGGTGAATTTAATCCTCACAGTAGTTTCAGTATATGTTGAAAGTGATCCTAGCTGTTCATCAATTCTGGCATTCCATTTCTCCTGTTGATGTGAATCAATCGAATGGTTGGTCTCATGATCATACCTCACTTGTTCGGTACGGTGCTGGGTGACTAATTCTGTAAACTGCTTGTTGATTTCATCTTTAAAAAGGGTTGCCGAATAGTGGGAGTTACTCACCAGTTTGCGAAGCTTGCGCGCATACACTTCGGTGAGTTCAAAATGCTTCTTCTCGTGCTCCAGTGCTTCTTCAGGTTTTTGGAGCTTGGGATATCGGGTCCATGATTCTTCAGGATGAAACCGGGCAGTGATGGTCACTGTCGCTTCATGGGGTGAAATCTGCAAGGCGGTGTAGCTGATGGAAGAAACGGTGACGGCGCCGGTATTCCCGCCCATTTCATGGAGATGTCTTTGGTTGATCTTGCCTTTGAAGAGGCCCCAGTGAAAGGTACTGACGGTGGCATACTCTAGCACTGCAGGTTTCTGGGCTTGCATGAGAACTGATGAAAAAACAAGACAAAAAAGTGAAATGTATTTCATGGTACTATAAACAATATGGATAGGGGAATATTGTTAAAACGAAAGGTAAAATTTCGTTAAACTTTGGGATGATAGTTACATGGAAGCCATAGGCTTCCTTTCATTGATACGCCAATAGAGCATGTCCCGTCATATAGTTTTGAAGCATATGCTTCAAATTTCTATAGTTACATGGAAGCCATAGGCTTCCTTACATTGATACGCCAATAGAGCATGTCCCGTCATATAGTTTTGAAGCATATGCTTCAAATTTCTATAGTTACATGGAAGCCATAGGCTTCCTTTTATTGATTTTTCAATGGGGAGGGATCCGGAATATGGATTTGAAGCATATGCTTCAAATAGCTATTGGAGTGGAGACAGAAACTTCAAATTTCTTTAGGATTGGAGATGATGGGCAGGATGGAAGATTTCCAGGTAGAGAAGGTGCCGTCGAGGATGTGCTGACGGGCCTGGCGAACGAGGGAGAGATAGAATGACAGATTCTGGAGAGAAGCGATCATGGCACTGAGCGCCTCACCGGAGATGGTGAGATGGCGCAAGTAGGCCAGGGAGTGTTCACGGCTAGTGGCCGCGGAGGAATCCGGATCGATTGGATCAAAACAATGTTTCCATTTTTCGTTGCGGATATGAACGATGCCGCGGGAGGTGTAGAGCAAACCATGCCTTGCGTTTCGGGTAGGTAAGACACAATCAAACATATCAATCCCGAGGGCAATGCATTCCAGCAGGTTGGCCGGCGTGCCGACGCCCATGAGATAGCGTGGTTTTTCTTTTGGGAGGATTTCGGTGACTATCGAAGTCATGGCATACATGTCTTCGTGAGGTTCGCCGACAGAGAGTCCGCCGATGGCGTTGATCGGCATGTCACGTGATGCAATATATTCAGCAGAAAGTTTCCTCAAATGAGGGTAAGTACTGCCCTGTATGATCGGTGCAAGTATTTGTTCATACCCATACAAACCTTCTGTTTCTTTGTGTCGCGCGATGCATCGATCCAGCCAACGATGTGTCATATGCATAGAGCGCGTGGCATATTTTTCATCACACGGATAGGGTGTGCATTCATCAAATGCCATGATGATATCTGCTCCGATCTGACGCTGAATGTCCATCACATTCTCGGGTGTAAACACATGTAAGGATCCGTCGATATGTGATCTGAACTTCACCCCTTCTTCTTTGATCTTTCTGGACTTGCTCATCGAATAGACCTGGTACCCTCCACTGTCGGTGAGGATAGGTCGGTCCCAATGATTAAACTTATGCA
>JAWXAW010000219.1:0-11496 GCA_034439675.1 Saprospiraceae bacterium
CTGTTGACTGTTGACTATTAACTACCAACTACTTCTCCTCTGCAATCCGTATCATCGTATCCTCCACATGATGCACCAGCTCAGTAAAATGTTTATCACGCTTTGTACTGTAGTCACGACGCAGTGGAAGGTCTATATCAATATGTTCAATGATCAATGAGGGAGGTGATTTCATGATGTAGATATCATCAGCCAGATAGACCGCTTCACTGATATCATGGGTCACAAAAATGATCGTGGAAGAAAACCGGTGCCAGATATTCACCAGTAATTCCTGCATTTGAATCCGGGTCTTTATATCCAATGCTCCAAAAGGCTCGTCCATCAGTACGATTTCCGGGTTTGCAATGATACTTCTTGCAATAGCCACTCGTTGCAGCTGCCCTCCAGAAAGCGCCGGATATTGCGCATATTTTTTCTCATGACCTGACAGGCCAACCAGCTCGATCAACTCCATCGCCTGAGCATATCGTTCTTTTTTTCCAACACCTTTGTATTCGAGCGCTAACGCAACATTGTCAAGCACCGTCAACCATGGCATCGAAGAATACTGTTGAAAAACCATACTCACGCGTTGCTTGTCGCTGACAGGAAGACCTTTGATCAGCACTTCACCTTCTGTAGGTGTCTGCAGCCCTGCAATGTATCTGAGCAATGTTGATTTTCCACTTCCTGACATGCCAAGTAAAACGATAAACTGGCCCTGATCAGGTTTGTCCTCGATCAGCATATTTAATCCCTTGATGATCCAGGTTTTACCTCCGTCATAAGATTGACCAATATTCTTCAACTCAATGATGTTGGCTCTCGCAGGTGTATCCGAAAACTGAACATTCATTGGTCGGTAGATTTTACAGTTAGCGCCTTTAAAACAAGCTGATCCGTCCTGTGTTGATAACCCCGCCACAGTTTAAAACCCAAAATGCTGATAAACATTAAGTGAATCACCCATGCTGTGCTACCAAAGAGATAGCTCAATGGCCTCGAATCACCAAGGAATCCCACAATTTCATTAACCATGAGCAAAAAATATATGCCGATGACGATCCATCCCAATGCAACACCCACATATTCCAACACGACGCTCACCAATCCTTTGTTTTGAATCCTGGAGGATTTGATTGATTCCCTTGCCTGGTATTTGAATGGAAATAAAGCCTTATCCAGCTTGACAAACAGTTTATCCTGAACAATACCTATGGTCATAATGATAATCAACAAAGCAAAAACTTTGTCAGGACTTCCCTGCCGTTGTCCAACATTAAAAATAAGTGCACCAAGACCTCCCTGGTTACTATTGATGCCTTCGGCTACAATAATATAGGTCCATGAAATCGCTGTAAGTACCCTGATATCATCAGACAGACGGGATACCACACTCGGAAAATAAACGGTCTTCAGAAGTTGCCAATCAGTAGCCCCCAGCGTATGGACTGTTTTAATATAAACATCATCCACCTCATCAATACGCTGAATCATGATGGGTAGCAAATAAATCAAGATCCCAAATGCCAGAAAATGAATTTTCATGTCAGTGTCTATCCCAAACCACACAATGAAAAGGCCAGTGACGGCAGTCAGGGGAATGTATCGTATGGCATCAATCTGCCGTTGAAATCCCCAACGCGCATATTTGATTAACCCGATCATAAATCCAACCGGAATGGTAATCAGGATGGCTTCAAGGTATCCGGAAAGATTCAAACCGATACTTAACCCGCTATTACGCAATAATTCATTTTCATTAAACAATTTCGGAAATGCGGTAATCACTTTAAAAGGGGAAGGCAAAATCCCTGATGTGATGATTGGTTCTGCACCATAGGTCAGCCCTACCCATACCAAGACAACCAGCAAAATGCCTAGCGTACCAAAAATAAACTTCTGAGTTGTGCTACCTTCTTCTGTTCCACCGATTAGTCTCATAGCGCTATATTCATAGTGCAGCTATTTGATTAATCTGCTATTAACTGAAAGTCCGTCCGCCTGTTCTTGGCCTTACATTCTTCATTTTGATTTTTCTCACAACCCGGAACTGGTTTGTCGGGACCATTACCAATGATGACAAATCTGTTCTTGTCAATCCGGTATTGGCTTGCAAGGTAATCAGCCACGGCCTGAGCCCGCTTTCTGGAAAGATCTGCATTCAACTGTTTTGAACCAACATTATCAGTATTGCCTTCTATCCGGACCCTTGAGTTGGCAAATGATTTTGCCACATCTGCAAACTGTAGATCAATAATGGTCTTTGAATTTTCATCAAGCTGAAACTTGCCGGAAGCAAAATTGATACTCACTGGTTTACTTGCAATAGCAGGAGCAGTTTTCGCAGAGGCCGGTGGTGCGCTAAATGTTTTACTGGCCTCTGCAGCATATGCAGGACCTGTGAGGGTAGCATTTGCGGCTTGCACGGCACCAGTGAAGATCGCACTGCGCCAGGCTGGTGCTTCCTTCGCTGCATCACCTGTCACGACAAAGTTTTTGCTCATTTTGGTATAGAGGTCTTCACCACGTTGCCCGCGATATTCCGGATTCATTCCGAAAAAATTGAGATTATCTCCATGATTTGTCCAGTACACCACATCCATCATACCCATCGCATCCGGAACGCCTACCTGGAATAATTCAGCTACATATTTGCCGGCCTTTTCCTTGTTGGATGGATTTGCTTTCAATTCGGCAACAGCTTTCATCCAGCCTTCATAAAAACCATCAATCATCTTACGGTTTGCATTGAGATAGCTTTCCTTTGCAAAAAAGATATCCGCGATCACATGCGATTGATCTTTAGTCGTCAGTAAAATTTTAGAACCTGCCACATCACCCGTTGCCAGCATATCATCTGGACTCCATACTACAGCAGCATCCACATCAGCACTTCTGAAAAGTTGCGCAGCTTTAAGGTTGTCTGTTGTCTTGATGACTTCTACATCACTATACTTGAGATTAGCTGCTTCCAGTGCAGTCATCAGCAGGGTCTGTGCAGGTGATGGAACAGCCACGGCAATTTTTTTGCCCTTTAGATCATTCACACTATTAATCCCTCTTTTGACGATGATAGCATCACCACCCCGTGACCAATCCACTTGCATAAATGCTTTTGGCTTGTATTGATTAATATCTTCAGGACCTGTATACAATGGAAATGCATCCGCAGTCTGCACAGCTACATCGTATTCATCCGCTATCCATGCATTCATCGCATTGATAAGGTCGTTCTCCACGACAAAGCGAACTTTAAATCCATAGTCTTTATAAAATCTGGATTTTTCATTAGGTTCAGAGCCTTCATTGAAATACAATCCGGGTCCATACCCACCCCAGGTGACTAATTGAACAACCAATGTATTATCATCGTCGTTGAAACCGGTCTTTGGCGTTTCCGTTGTTTCGTTTTCAGTTTTTAATTCTGCAGCTTTCTTACGCTGGTTTTGCCCCCAGGCTGTTTTGTTAAATATATACCATACGCCACCCCCAATGACACCGAGGATGATAAGGGTAATGAAAAATTTGGAAAATGCAGTCAGTCGTGTTGCCATGATTCAGTATTTTAATTTTTGTTGGTTATTGGAATAGCTACTCATTCTATTTTCAATGCTCATAGCATTGGACATTATTCAAAGAAAGAATCATATTGATTCTTGCGCATCTCCACCTTCTCAGGCCGCTTCAGCGGTGCATTGATGTCGAGCACATTTGATTCATCCTCCGCTTCTTTGAGCAGGGTTTGCTTTTGTTCGCCTAGAATGCTCGAAACCCCCTCGTTCTCCCACTTCTCAAGCATTCTCAAGCCTTCCTCTTCGAAGATACCATTTTGAAGGTCTACGGATTTCATAAAGTTTTCGGACACATCCATAAACCGCTCCATCTCCCCTACCTTATTGGCAACATCATCAGCAATAGCTTCCAGGGCCATATCAAACACCATCCGCTTGTCTTTATCCCCCGCGATGATGTTCATAGCCGATCTCATGGCACTATGACTGGCATGCATCGCCTTCCGTTCCTGATCTTTCAGTTCGACCTGGTCCTGAATATCTTCCAGCATGACTTCGCTGTTCTCATACATTTTTCCCAATACACGGTAAAGGATTTCCATTTTTTTATACAGGTCTTCAAGCTTGATGTTGGATTCTTTTAACCTGCCTGCCTTCCTGCTTTTGAGGATCATTACCGCCTGCTTATCCGTTTCTTTGGCCTGGCTTGCCAGGTGTAGGTTGCTCTGGATTTCCTTACGGTTGTTGAGGATCAATTCCTGCAACTTATGCATCTGGCCTCTCAGCATGCTGATCTGCCTGTTCATCTTTCGCAGGTTTTCTTTAAGATCACTCACATATCCCTTCAGAATAGCAATAGGATCCATCTTGACAAAAATACCTGTGATAGACCGCATCACGCTCTTATACATATACCAGATCAGGTTCCTGGATTTGGAATCGATGGCCATAAAGATGATCGCACCCAGAATGGCCAGCGTAGCCACAAGCCCGATTGTTGATGTCAGTGCACCAACGATAAAGGCTGCTGATTTGACCGTGATGATACCGATCGCAGCAATAATTGCCGCCAGAAAAACTGCCCCTGTAACTCCCTCAGGCCTTTCCCAAAACGTCTTTGGTTTATATCCGTCCATTTTTACTATTGTCAGTACTATAGATGTGATTCAATATTCTTTACATCAAGCTGGATCTGTCCGAGCAAGGCCTGGTATGTTGCTTCAAAATCATTTGCTGTCTGGGCAAGCTTTTCGCTTGCTACATTGATTTCCTTTTCCAGGTTGCCGATCTGCTGCCTATGTCCCTCCAGGTCCGATTTGAGCTTTTCAATCTCCGCTTCCTTATTCTTGATGGTTTGTTCAATTTGTTTGATCTCATCCTGCTTACCGGTGAGATTCCTGTCTCTTTGACCACTCAGCGCCTCCTGAAATTTTAATTGCTCCCTGGAAAGGATACCTAGGTAATGCTGGGCACTGGTGACGATTTTCTCCCTGGTGGCGCCCATAGTCTGCGCGGTAGCAAAAGCCGACTTGTACCTCGTGCCATCATCCATCGGAACATTGGCCAGTGACCGCAGAAAATCCTTAAACTCCATATAATCAAACCCCTCCTGGTTGTTTGCCTCCAACGCATCAAACAACACTTCAAGAAACTTATCCTGCACTTTTCCGGGCCCGGTAGACCCTGCCGGTACCTGAAAAGACCTTGTCAGAACAGGAGCATTCTTTTGTGGGCCGGTGGCCTTTTCAACAGAGGTTTGGGCCTCCGGGGTGGTTCCCCCTTCTTCGATGATAAAAAGGGACTTAAACTTTTTTAACATAGCGAGACTACGGATTGGCTTTATTTTAGTTGTTTAAAATGTAAAAATACGTATTAGGTTCAAGTTGGACAGGCCATGAAGATTTAAAAATGATTTAGGGGTCGCAGGATGTCTTCATAGGTACTTAACCTTACCTTTACTCCATGATCGATCATGTTAACGTTCCATCCGAAATAGGGGCCTTGCAACGCGTTATTGTGCACAGGCCGGATGAGGGAATCGCCAGAATATCACCCCGACAGGCGGGAGAACTGCTCTTTGATGATATCGTCCACCTGCCTAAAATGCAGGAAGAGCATGACATTTTCACCTCCGTACTGGCACATTTCATAGGCCGTGCTAACGTACTCGAGGTGCAGGATCTCGTGCTAGAATCACTTAAAGCCGATCCTAAAGCAAGGGAACACTTTATGGGGTATATCGCCAGCTTCGAGGAGCTACCGGCCATGTATGTCGAAGAACTCAACGCCATGGACGATGAGCTGCTAACCCAGGTCCTGATTACAGGCAGGGATCCGGGCACCGACTACATTTATTTCGATCCTGTCCCCAACCTGATCTTTACCAGGGATATAGCCGTGGTGGTCAATGACCACATCGTCATCACCAAAGCAGCCAAGGAGGCCAGATACCGTGAAAATCTTCTCTCCAGGTTCATCTTTTGGTATCATCCTTCCTTTCAGCACCTCAAAGAACAAAAAAGGCTGATCAACCTCAACGATGTTGATATATTCCCACCCTCTCGCGACGGAGAGCGAATCTCCATCGAAGGTGGGGATATGATGGTACTCAACAATAAGTATCTGCTGATTGGATGCAGCGAAAGATCCACACCTCACGCCTTCCATTCCTTAAAGAAAGTCCTCTTCGAACGTAATGTAATTGACCATGTGGCTATGGTGGTGATCCCCAGAGAACGTTCATACATGCATATCGATACGATCTTTACCCATGTGGACACGGATCACATTGTGGCTTATAAGCCAATTGTTGTCGATGGTCTCAGCAGCTATGTGGAAGTGTTTGATAAGGATGGCTGCGAGCGGGAGTATTCCTCCATCAGTGAATTTATCAAACAGGAAATCAACAGTAAAATGCAATTCATCCATAGCGGTAATGGAAAATCACCCTATCAGGAACGCGAACAGTGGACAGATGGCTGCAATCTGGTGACCATCCGTCCGGGTGTGGCCCTGACCTACGACAGAAACCCCTTTACGGAGGAGGCATTCAAAGCATCGGGTTTCAATGTCTTAAAGGCTGAAGACTTTTTACTCAAAGCCTCAACTGATCCAACGTATGCAGCCGGAATTGAAAAAACGATCATAACCCTACCCAGTAATGAACTCTCCAGAGCCCGCGGCGGCTCGCACTGCATGACCTGCCCTATCCTCAGATCATGAGTTATCAGCATTCCTGGCAACTAAGGGTAAGGTATGGAGAGACAGATCAGATGGGTTTTGTCTATTATGGCGTTTATGCTCAATACTATGAAGTCGCCAGGGTTGAAGCAATCCGGAACCTTGGCATACTCTACGCCGAACTTGAGAGGCTTCACCACATCTGGATGCCGGTAGTCAATATGCAGGTCCGTTATCTCCGACCCGCGCGTTATGATGATTTGCTGACCATCCACACCATGATACCTTCGCTCCCTGATAAGGACATCCGATTCAGGTACGAAATCTATAATGAGGCAGGATCCTTGCTCAATGGGGCCCTGGTGCAATTGTGCTTTCTGGATGCCAGGACGCAAAAACGAATAGACGCACCGGCTTTTATCCAGGACCCGCTCAGACCATACTTTAAATGAATAAAACCTATTGGAAGCGAAAGTATAGAGCGCTGAGGGCCCTTTTATACAGGCAGAGCCTTCCGGGTTTTAATGGTATCCCCATCGCCGTCATTCTGAAATATGTATGGAAAGAAATACTCAGGGATGATATCATGGTCAGGTCAAATTCAATGGCCTACAGCTTTTTCCTCTCTATTTTTCCGGGACTCCTCGTGATCTTATCACTGTTACCTTATCTACCGATTGATAATATGGTGTCAGCGTTTCAGCGAAATTATGTCGACCTCCTTCCTTCCGAAATGGCCACCTATATCAATACTATTATCATTGAGATGACACAGACCGGGAAAGAAGGATTGTTGAGTCTGAGTTTATTGCTGGCCATTTTCTTTGCTTCTAACGGCGTGAGCTCTATGCTTAAAGGATTTCATAAAAGTTATGAAACTACGTATAAGAAACAAAACATGCTGCAGCGGGAATGGCGGGCCATTTACCTGACTACCTTACTTGGGCTGTTTATGGTAGGGTCCCTCGCCGCTATCATCATAGGCAAACCCATTTTGCAGAAATGGTTATCAGCAACCGGTCTGCAGAATACCCACTATGTGATCTATAATTATCTCAGGTGGATGCTATCATTTATATTATATTATTTGGGGATCAGTATCATTTATCGGCTGGGACCAGCCTTCAAAACCAAACTAAAATATTTTACACCCGGAGCAACACTTGCCACCATCCTGTCGATCATCAGCTCCGTGCTGTTCTCCATTTATGTCACTAATATTTTTGCCTACAATGAAATCTATGGCTCTATCGGAGCGCTCATTCTGATCCTGGTATGGCTTCAACTCAACTCTTTTATTATCCTGCTCGGCTATGAACTCAATGCTTCTATAGCCATCAACCGTGATCTCCTCGCACAAGAGGAAGCATAATTCCACACGATCACTTTAATTCAAATATTCCTGATATTTTATTTGCTTTTCTGCCATCAAAGCCTTAGCTTTATTTCATTGATACATATATCAATAAGATTTATCAGACTGTTACAAGCCCTCCGCTGTTTTGGCTCAACTTGACAAACATGAGGAACAGTTTTGGTACATCATTAGGGCGGGCCTCAGTTCTGTTGCATCGTTGATGAAGCAGATTCCTAAGCGGGACAGAGGATTGCTGAACATGTACCGGGCGCTCCGGACTTTATTTTGGGGGCCAAAACAAACTTCGGCTTGTACAGTCTTCTTTTGTGTCTGGATTACATCAGGCATCCATATGGTAGTATGGATGAGTCTATCCCCATTAACGTACCTTTCATCTTCTTACTGCACCTGACAACTGCTGACTGTGGACTTAGAACTACTGACTGTCAACCGTCCATTTTCAACTATCAATTGTCAATTGTCAACTGCTCACTGACCCTTCTCTTCGGCTTTCTTATGATCAGCCAGAAACTGCGCCAACCCAATGTCCGTGAGTGGATGCTTCAATAAGCCTAATATGGCGGACAGTGGGCATGTGACTACATCAGCTCCTGCCTTTGCTGCATCAACGATTTGCTTTGATGTTCGGATAGAAGCGGCCAGTATAGCGGTATCATACCCTTGAATGGCATATATATCGGCAATATCCTGGATTAGTGCCATGCCGTCCCAGTTGATATCATCAACTCTGCCAATAAACGGAGACAAATAAGTAGCACCAGCTTTAGCAGCGAGGATTGCCTGGCCAGCTGAAAATACGAGGGTACAATTGGTGCGGATATTATGACTAGTAAGCCAGTGAATTGCTTTTATGCCATCCTTTGTCATCGGGACTTTAACCACAATGTTGGGAGCCAGGTCAGCAAGGAGCTGGCCTTCTTCTATCATCCCTTTAAAATCAGTTGAAATCACCTCCGCACTGACATCACCGTCCACGATGGCGCAAATGGCCTTATAATGTTTATAGATATTGTCAGTTCCGGTGACCCCTTCTTTGGCCATGAGGGAAGGATTTGTGGTAACACCGTCGAGTATACCAAACTCAGCGGCCTCTTTGATCTGATCAATATTGGCTGTATCGATAAAAAATTTCATATCATGGAGGTTTATAGTAAATAAAAATGAGTGAGAAATCATATCGCACCGCTCAACTTTCTACCCTTGCTGCATTTCTGCCCTGGGGGAGTTTGAAAGGAGCTGGTCGTATGACTCTCACTCCCGACAAAGGTAAAGCAATAATTTCTATTCAGATGCCTCTAGCGCCGTTATGTCCCTGCGGGCCTTATTCCATATGGGTTGTCGGGGAATATCAGCAATCAAAACGACAGGAACTTTCTGTATCGGGTGGATAAATTCCATCCTTCGGCAATGCAATAAGAGGGAGGTGGGATCATCGATTGAAGGACCTCCGTATTTGACATCTCCCGCTATAGGACTGCCGATAAAACGCATATGTACGCGCAACTGATGCGATTTGCCTGTAATGGGATGCAGGCGGACTAAAAAGAATATACCCAACTTCCCTAACGTCTTATAGACAGTCCTGGCTTTTACCGCCCCAGATTTCTCCCCTTTGACAACCTCCACAACATTTTTGACTCTATCTTTCAATATCCAGTTTTCTAGATCACCTTCATAGGGATCCGGACAACGGGAAACCAGGGCGAGGTAAGTCTTATCTACTTTGCGCTCTGCAAACAACTGGCTCATTCTCTCTTTGCCTTTGGATGTCTTTGCAAAAATCAACACTCCACTCACCGGCCGGTCCAGACGGTGACACGATTGCAGAAAGACATTTCCGGGTTTTTGATACTTCTCTTTCAGATAGTCCTTGAGTATCTGCTCAAGACTTGTATCACCTGTTTCATCGGTGTGAACGAGAATACCATTTGGCTTGTTTATGGCTATCAGGTGGTTATCTTCATAAATTATTTCGAGGTCGATCATAGCCAGTGCACAAAAATACCACTTTCAATGGAGCCAATGAAACTAACACTGGGTTTTTCCCCTTGTCCCAATGATACGTATATGTTTGCCGCCCTGGTCAACGGTTGGATAGATACCGGAGGCATTGATTTTGAGATACGCATGACTGATGTTGAAACACTAAATGAATGGGCAGCTAACGATGTGCTGGATATCTCCAAAATCAGTTTTAACCGGGCGCTCTCGCTGGAGGAACAATATATTTTGCTGTCCTCAGGCGCTGCTCTAGGTTATAAGTGTGGCCCATTAGTCATTACCAAACACTCATTGACCAAAGAAGCCATCACTGCAGGTACCGTTGCCCTACCCGGTAAATGGACGACGTCCCACTTATTGTTTTCTGTCTTTTATCCAAAGGCAACCAATAAACGGTTTCTTTCTTTTGACAAAATCGAAGAAGCGGTGCTGAATGAAGAGGTTACCGCTGGTGTCATTATCCATGAAAACAGGTTTACCTACGAAACCAAAGGCCTTCTGAAGGCCACCGACCTTGGCGAAGAATGGGAAAGATTAACAGGATTGCCAATTCCCCTCGGTGGCATTTTTGCCTCCCGACGGCTTCCTCATGACATCGTAACCCAAATCGATAATCTGATCAGGCAAAGCGTCTTGTTCGCCAAAAACAATGAAGAAAAGGTAATGCCCTACGTCCGCCAATATGCCCAAGAAATGGATGAAGGCGTGATGAAAAGCCATATCAACCTTTATGTGAATGATTTTTCCCTCGATTTGGGTGAAAAAGGGAGAAATGCGGTCCTGATGTTAAAAAAAATGACCTCCCGGTAGTCTTTTCACCAACCTCCAACAGCTAGATTCTCAGTCAAAAACATATTACAAATTTTAATTCTATATTTTTATCTGATAAAAAGTGAATTACACATTACAATTAATCATAATATGTATTTATATTTGCTGCATAAGTTTTAGATTTTAATGCATAATAGCAGTGGCTCATGAAACGTCCCGAGCCCAATTAGGAATCTCACCGGCAGCCCTTCAAAGCTGTCCTCTAGATAAGAAGTGTGATCTTAGTTTTAGTTAACCTTAAGCCCGCTCGAAGGAGGGGGCTTTTTTTTTGTCTTTTTAACCGAAAAAACCAAAGGAATCAGGAATATCCAACAAGGAAGTGATATGGAAACCTCCTTCATCAGGCATTGAAAAAGAGGTTGCGACGCTATTAATCGAGACATTTCCTTTGTCTTTACAAGCCATCCAGACTTTTCCTTTTCTGCTCCTCAATCCCCTAAGGAGGACTTGCCAATGTTTTTTTTCGCCATGTAGGCAAAACTGGCACCATAAAACCCACTCACAATTCCCAACTCACAACCCACAACTCACAACCCACAACTCACAACTCACAACTCACAACTCACAACTCACAATTCCCAACTCACAACTCACAACTCACAACTCACA
>JAWXAW010000220.1:0-3054 GCA_034439675.1 Saprospiraceae bacterium
GGTTGATAAGTTGATAGGTTGATAAGTTGATGGGTTGATAAGTTGATTGATAGGCGGTCATAAATTGATTGGCAATCAATTTCAACTCACTCACAACTCACAACTCACAATTGATAGCTCACGCCTCACGCCTCACGTCTCACGCTTTTCACTTCAATAAGCCCAGGGTGTTCTTTCAAAAAATCCTGCCAAAGCATCTGAGCGGCAAGGAAGTAGATCTTTTTTCCAAAAGAACCTTTTGCTTTGAGTGTGATGAGGAAAACACGACCAGGTAATATTTTGGAATCGCTGATGGATTCTACTTCGGAGAAAGGATATTTGTAGGTTTTAAAGTAGTTACTTACGTGTATAAATCGACTATCCATGTCAACACGGTAAAACCTCAACAGCAACAATTTGATGATAGCAAAACCACTACCTAGGATGAGTAGGAGTCCAAGCCATATGAACGGATTGCCAAACAAACCTGCTTTGCCCCTGACCGCCCAGCTTAATAAAATGACGATAGAGAGAATGGTGGTGAGCCATATGGTCGGTATGGCAATGCGGAGTATAATGGTCAGTTGAGATGAAACCCTTTGCATATTAGTTTGAATTAGCATCAATTGTTTCACTGGCCTCACTAGCTGCCCGCTCTTTATCGATTCGCTTCACGACGATGATACTCACTTCATACAGCAGGTATAAAGGGATAGCAACTAACATCTGTGAAAAGACATCAGGTGAAGGCGTGATGATGGCGGCGAGGATAATGATAAAGACAAAAGAATGTTTTCGGTATTGAATGAGAAATCCGGATGACACCAGCCCGATTTTGGCAAGGAAGTATAGAATCACGGGTGTCTCGAAGATAAGTCCTACCGGGAGGGTAAACATGGTAATCGAATTGACCAGCGCCGCCAGCGTAGTTGTATTGGCAATTTCTGGACTTACACTATAGGAAGACAGAAAGGTTACAGCAATAGGGGTGATGATGAAATAACCGAAGGATACTCCTGTGAGAAAAAGGAAGCTACAGACAAACACCATGCCTCTAGCAGCCTTAATTTCTTTCTTGTAGAGTCCCGGCCTGATAAATCGCCAAACTTCATATAAGATATAGGGAAAGGCCACGATGAAGCCTAGCCAAAGCGAAACCTTGATGTGGCTCAGGAACTGCTCTTGTATATCTCGCGTGATAATCTGAAGGTGCTCAGGATAGAAACAGAATTGTGGTGCATATTCACAAAACAGCCTGTAGGTGATAAAATCCGGTGAGGTAGGTCCGAGTATAACGTGCTGAAATACAAAGTTCTTCATGATAAACACCACCACGGTCACCACCAGCACACTTAGTGCCGCCCGAAGGAGATGCCACCTTAGCTCTTCGATATGCTCGAAGAAACTCATTTCGTTCGCACTTTTTTTAGGTGTTTCTTTGGCCATGTTTGTTTCAGTCTTGGACGATAAGGGTGCGAATATCGTGAAGTATCCATTATTCTATGCCAGAAAGCTACGTTAAGGCGTTGGTAACAGCGGATAGGCCTTGATATACCTATATTTGCGCGATGGTTTGAGCGCCAGGAGCAGGTAATATAATGCCTGGTCTGAGGATCTCAGTTTCATAACCTTCTCTATTTAAAGATACTATATGACCCGGGTGCACAGTTTAAAGATGATGCGTATACTATTTTGGTGCTGTTGCCTTTTTGCAGGCAGTATTTCGATGTTTGCCCAGCCTACGGACGGGCTGATAGCTTATTATTCCTTTGATGCCTGCGATGCCACGGAAGACACCGGGCTAGGAGGTAACGGGATTATCATCGGCAATGCCACCTGCGGATGTGGCGTTTCGGGTAATGGCCTTCGCTTTGATGGCAACACATCTGTGCAGATTCTGAGCAATCTGGATATTCTGTTTGGTAACGACTTTACCATCAGTTTCTTCGTCCTAGCTGATCCACAAAGCACTGCGATCATGGACATCATGTCTAAAAGTGAAGTATGCGGCATCGATAGTACCCTGGAGCTAAAGTATAATCCCAATACCAGGGCTATAACCTTTACCCTGTCGCAGCAATCTAACTTATCGGTCAGGAGCAATTATATTCTTCCAGCCGACAGGTGCTATCATCACATTGCCTATGTACGCAGAGACCGCGAATTACTAATGTATTATGATGGGATCCAGCAAACTCTAAATCCGAGCTCCACTATCGTACGGATCATCAATAATGGTATCCTCACACTCGGCGCAGGTCCATGTTTGGCAAATGGGGAGGTTCAGTTCAGAGGAACGCTCGATGAACTCAGATTCTACAACCGTGCGCTGACTTCATTTGAAGTGCAGGAGCTCTATATCCCGGTTGACAAGATCACTTCTCCTGACACTGTTTTGTTTACAGGCACCTCCATGCAAGTCAGGCTGCCTGTTACTTGCGGTTCATCCGTGCAGTGGAATCCATCTACGGGTGTGAGCAATGCCTTGATAGCCCAACCTACCATTACGCCACCTGCGACATCCACATACGATGTGCAACTTGATTATGGATTCTGCCAGGCCTTCGATTCCATCAACATTACGGTTGCTGATTCATCCGACCTGAGTTGTGATAAAATATTTTTCCCAACGGGCTTTACACCTAATGCGGACAATATCAATGATGTCTGGGGCCTGAGCAATGTGGTCTTTCTTGGCGAATTTATTTCCCTCCAAGTATTTGACAGGTGGGGCGGAACAGTATTCACAACCACCGACATAAGCACCGATTGGGACGGAACTAAATCCGGAGAAGAGATGATGCCAGGCATGTATGCTTATCTGTATACCTATCGCTGCAATGGCGAGGAAAAACAGAAAGCTGGGAGTGTGGTGATTATCAGGTAAGACTTTCCCTAAGCCCCTAAATCTCTTCCAGGGAACTTGAAATCTAATCCTGCAAACCCCTAAGCCCTTTGAGTAAAAAGACTAATTGGGCAAAGATAAATCCATGATTTCAGGGTAACCTGCTCACTGCTCTGCCGCTGCCCATAGGTGTCGGGATCTTCGCTGCGCTCGGTACTGCCAACTGCCAA